>NZ_JAXVAE010000170.1:0-13745 GCF_037460745.1 Hallella sp.
AATAGCTAAACTCTTTGACGAAGACTTTTGGGTGACACGATGACGAAGTCAGGAGTTCGTCTGATTTTCCCGCACAACTTTTTAACCAAATATCCATACAATCCTTTGGTTGCCCCCCGATTCCCTCAAACGCCGCATGTCTACTCGCCATCCTTCGTATCACCACAGCGGTTTTATGATGTTGGATGGTCGTGTGTTATCCGTTCGTTCGGGTGCCCGCCGCCTACGGCGATGGCCATGGGGGCTAAGGAACACGAGACCCGGCGAAGCCCAACGAAGCGAAGTAAACGCTTACTGATTTTGAAAGAACACGAATCTTACGAGACTCGGCGAAGCCCCACCGACCAACGGGAGGTAATGACGGCTGAGAGGAAACACCGTCGGCGTTTGTTATCTCACGGCGAATAGTTTTTTTAGCCTCAGACGGCGCAACAACGAATTTCCCGAATTTTCGAATTTATCCAAATTGCGTTAGCCAAAATTCGTTCAAATTGGTAATCGATAATCGATTACACTAATTACCTCCCGTTGGTCGGTGGGGCTTCGCCGAGTCTCGTTAATTCGGGTAATTCGTTGTTTCCGCGTCTGAGCGTAAAATAATCATTCGCAGGTCCTGTGATGAGGACGCGACAAAAGGCGAACAAGGCGGGCTGAAAGCCCAAAGACTTCCTTAGCCCAGGGTAAGCGAAGCGACACCCTGGGTAGACCGCACCACACGCCACGCCGCGCCCTGCAAGGGCAAAAGTACTGAATCACAGCCGGTTAGGTACTTTTGCCCTTGCAGGGCGCTTAGCTCGATTTTCAATATACCCTCCAAAGGAGATCATTGGGCTTTCAGCCCGTTTCGTTTGACTTTTGCCTCCTTCCTGACAAATAGCGGAATGGCCATACGGGCTGATGAGCAAAAACGCCCCACTCCATCTATGTTTCATTTCGGAAAGTCATAAAACGAAAATCGGTCATTAGATGGAAACACGCGGGTTTCATCTAATGACCGATTTAAGGATTATCTTACTAAGGATTTCCCTTACAGAGGATTATTTCACAACATACTTCTTACCGCCCTTGATGTAGATGCCTGCGGGCAGCGCCTTGGCGTTGGTGCCCATGCAACGGCCGGTGAGATCGTAGATGTAGGCTGAGCTCTCGGCTCCCTGACCCATCTCGATGTTCTGAATGCCATCGGTGGTGCCGTTGATCTGGTAAGCCTTGATCTCGCGGATGGCCAACCAGGGTGAGCTGCCAGCCTGTGAGCGTGTGAACTTCAGCATGAAATATTTCTTGTCGATAGACACAGGCAACTGCAAGGTGCTCTCCACGTAGAAGGGCAGGCGCACAGTGGCGATGCTATCCATGTGGTTCTTGTCGTCGCCGGCGTAGACCTCCATGCAGGCAGCGTCGTACTTCAGCGAGTTGGCGTTCATAGAGCGCTGCATGAGCGTGATGGCGTCGATGCGGGCACCCGTGTTGTTGCTCAGCGTGATGCTGTGGGGATAAGCCACGTTGCCACCCGAATACCTTGAGTGCCAGAAGGTGTTCTCGTTGCCATCGACAGCATAGCGGCCCGGTGCGGACTCGCTGCGCGTCTCCTCGTCGCTGACGCTCTCGAAGCCCAGTGCCACGGCCTTCATCTCAGGCATCTGCTCCTTCGTGCCGTAGAAATCGATGTTGTTGAGCGCCAACAGGTTGCCACCCGTGGCACCTCTGAGGAAGGTGATGCGCATGAAGCGCTTGGTGCACGGCGTATCGAAGACGATGGCCGGACGGCTCATGTCGAAGAAGGCGTGATCCTCATCGAGCACCTCCCACTCTTCGTTGTCGGCGCTCTGCTCGATCTTGACACCCGCGGCGCGGTATCTGCTCTCGCGTGAGAAGTAGAGCTTCATGCCGTTCACCACATCGTTGGTCTGCTTGTCGATGGTGATCGAGTGGCCGTAAGCGGCCTCACCCGAGCTGTAGGCAGTGTGCCAGAACGAGTTGTCGTTGGCGTCGAGGGCCTGCTCAGCCGGACTGAACTCGGCGTTGACCTCCTCGTCGCTGACGCTCACCACACGGTAGTTGGTCTTGTTGAGTGCGTTGCCACACTCGCTCACATCCTCAGCGGCAGGAGCTCCGAAGTCGAGGGCGAACACACCCTTACTGGGCGTCCAGGCGTCGCCACCAGGGCCGAAGTTGCTGCGGTGGGCCGTTACGCCACGTCCCGACTGGTCGGCGATGTCGATGCCATCGTGCTGGTTGAAGTTGTAGTAAACCTGCAGACCGCTGTTCAAGGCGCTCTTCATGTTGGCCTCGGCAATGGGAGCCACAGCATAGCGCTGAACGTTGGCAAGGGTCAGCGCCTTGTTCCAGACGCGCAACTCATCCACGCAACCATTCATCTGCACGCTGCCACCCAACTGCAGCTTGGTCCAGTTGTTATAGTCCTGTGTCTTCTCGGTGATTCTGTCCACCAACACACCGTCGCGGTAGTAGCAGAGCGTGCCTGCGTTGCGGGTGATGGCGTAGTGGTGCCATTCGCCAGCTACGAAGTAACCGGCCGAGCTCTGTGCGCTGTAGCTTCCGATGCGGAAGATGGCGGCGCCCTGTCCGTTGGTGGTGATGTTGAAGGCCTCAGTGCCCTCATCGTCCAAGCCATAGATGCCGTTGCAAGCGCTTGCGAACGTAGCGGGATTCATCCAGAAGTCGATGGTCCACGTCTTACCGATGGTACCGATCTTGTCGGTTGTCACGGTCTTCGGTGTGGCATTGGTGGTGAAGTTCAAACCATTGCCCGACTCAGCGTTGCACACCACGAGTGCGCGAGCCTCAGTCAGTTCGGCCTTGCCCTCCTCGTTGCTCACCTTATAATTCAAGGTGTAGGCACCCGCCTTGGCAGGCGTGAAGCTCACCTCACGACCCTGTGAGGTCAAGATGGCGTTGGTGCTCATGAGGCGCCACTTCCAACTGTTAGGCTCATACTTAGAGGCGTCGGTGAAGGTGGCGGTGCTGCCCTTGAGGATGACGTGCGAGATAGAATCGACGGTGTAGGCGATCTCAGGCTTAGAGGCCATGACCTCCACCACAGCAGTCTTGGTGAGTTTGTTGCCATCGGGCATGATGACGGTCAGCGTCACGTCGTGGCCACCTGTGGTGGTGTAGACTGCCGAAGCGTTCTTCGTGGTGGCCGTAGCGACCTCGGCACCCGGCATGCTCCACTGGTAGGTGCAACCCGGCGCCATGTTCTTAGGCAGGAACGAGGTGCGCTCGCCGCATCGCGGCTGCGGGTTGGTCATGTCAAAGTCGGCCGTAGCAGCCAGTTCGCTTACGGTGACAGTCTTCGTAACCGTGGTAGACACACCGTCGAGCGAGGTGAGCTTCAGCGTTACAGTTTGCTCGCCAGCCTTGTTGAACGTGAACGTAGGCTCAGAAGCCTTACTGGTGGCCGGTGTGGCATTGGTGGCGGTCCACTCGAACGCGCCAGCATCCACGCCACCCTCCACGGCGAAGCGTGTGCCCTCGCCCATCAGCGCCTTGTCGGATCCACCGATGGCGGCGGCAAGGTTGTCGTGATGCTTGATGGTGGCGTTGCTCTCCACGGTAGCGGCCCTGTGGTTGTTATTGATAAAGATGGCATGGTTGCCATGGGCGCAATCCTCGAGCTTCTTTACGCCACCCTCAGTGATGGTGTTCATCTTGAGGTAAGCCAAGAGGTTCTTGGCTGTGGCGGGCGACGCGATAGGACGGTCGTAGCTCTCCCTGACCTGTTTGCCAGTCTTGGCCACATCCCACACACGCACCTCATCGATGGTGCCATAGAGGGCGTTGCTTGAGTTGACATCGTAGCCCATGAGCAATCCGTCGCTGAAGGCGGGGAATCCAGAGAACGAAGTGGTGGTGAGCACGCCCTGGCTTGAGCCGTTGGCATAGAGCGTAGCCTTGTTCTTGTTGACCACCAGGGCGATGTGGGTCCATTTGCCCACGCGCAAGATAGGATCGGTCTGGCGGCGGTTGGCGGTGTTCCAACCGTAGTACATGGTGCCATCGCTGTTGGCATGGAGCAGGAAGGTACCCCACGGGCCACCAATCTGCTGGTTCCAGTCTTTCACCTGTGTGGGCTTGATCCAGAACTCGAGGGTCAGCTGCCCATGACTGCTGCTGGTGACATTGGGGATGCGGAATCCACCATTGGTGAAGGTCTGCGCCACATTGTCGTAAGCCGTCTCGGCCGTCTGCGCAGAGGCCACGGTGTTGCTGGCGGCAGAGATGTGCTCGGTGCCGGCGATGTTGTAAAGCGCCTTCACGGTATAGGCACCCTCTTCGGTAGTCTCATAGCTCGTCTCGGTGGTGCGTGCAATCTCCTTGCCGTTGAGGTAAACCACATACGTGGTGGGCTGATAGCCCGTACCCTGCGGCTTGTCCCATGAGAGGGTGTTGCCAGTCTTGGTGAGGTTTGCGGGCGGGTTGATGGCCTCGCCACCCACTACCACGCTGACGACGGTAGAGGCGCCGCGGTTCTTGATCTGCACATCCTTGATGTTGAACGGAGTCTCCGTTCCGAAGGCGTCGTAGAGATACTCCATGACGCTGGCGGCACAGATCTTACCCGTTCCCGTGGCCGACTTCTTAGAGTTGATGGTGAGGAAATACTTCACTGGGCGCGAGAGGTCGAGGCCCTCGCTGAGGTCGGTGAGGTCGATACCAAACTCCATGGGCTCCTCGTGCATCTTGCGGTCGGCCCAACGGCCCAGCAACGGTGTCTCGGCGTCGACACCATTGTTGTCGCCGTCGCCGGTATAGTTGATATAGCGGAACACAAACTCCTTCTCGGGCTTGGTAGCCGAGGTGTCTTGGGCGGCACCGGCCACCACGCTGATCTCCGAGCGCTTGCTAAACTGCATGGTGACCTTCATGGTGCGTGTGGGCTTGTAGTTCTGGCGCAGGTAGTAGACCTCGGGCCACCAGCCATTGGCCTTGTCCTTATAGGCGGTCTTGCCCTCCTTGGTCTTCACCTCCTGGCTCACACCTCCTGCCATGGCGTAAGGCACATAGAAGAGGCCGTTGTTGCCCCAGCCGGCACCCCACGAGTTGGCCACGATCCATGCGCCCTTCTCGTTCTGTCCGAGCTGGTTCTCAGCCTCGCCATACACGCCATTGGCGTCGAGGTCAAACTCGATGCGGTCGTCGTAACCCACGAGGGTCACGGCGTGGTCCACATGGTTGGTGTTCCAATGGTACAGGTAAGCCTTGCCCACCACGCCCAACGCATTGTTGGCCTCGGTAGAGCCGATGGGAGCCGTGGCGCTGGCACCCATTCCGCAGCCCAAGCCGCAGATGCCGCCCACGATGTGGCGTCCGTTCTCGTCCTCCACCTCAGGCCACGTGGTGTCGCCATTGTGGTTGAAGAGCCACCACTTGATGGCCTCGGCACCCTCGGCTGTGTGTGAGCTCTGGGGGAAGTTGGATGTTCCGGTGATGCGGTGCAACATGGCGTTGTACCAGTTGTCGTAGCCTTGCATCCATCCGGCGTCGTTGGCCTCCACCTCGTAAGCGCCATAGATGCTGCTCACGTCGACGCCGCCATAGTGGGCACCGTCGGGATAGCCCACGTAGATGGCCATCTGGTCTTTCGACAGACCGTCGTAAGAGAATGGGTATTGGAAATGGGCGGGCATGCTGTTTTCCAGGAGCGAGGCGTTTGTAAGATGGAACGCGTTCCACTCATAGGTGAGCATGTAGCCGATGCGCGATGAGGCGCCACACGAGTTGCCCACCTGGTTGAATGTGGGTGGGAACCACATGGCGGTAGCGTTGTTCACATGGTCGGGCAGCGTTGTGGCCGCCTTGGCTTGACCCTTCCGCTTCGTCGAAGCCGAATGGTGCTGCATCAGTCTGCTGTCGGGACGGAAGGTGGGGTCGTATCCGCGGTACAGATTCTCATCTACCACAGGGAAGACCTGAGCCCTTGCGCCAAGTGCGACGACCAGGCAGACAGATAATAATAAGGCTTTTTTCATTTTATATGGTTTATAGTCATTGTGTCCTCCGGATTCTTGTCGGCTACGGGCGTGGGCGGTAAAGCCCCAGCGCAACGTGCCGGCCACGCATCTTATTTAAGAGGAGAATGGTGGTTTCAGGTAGGCTAATTGAAATAGTGTAGCTAAATCGGGTTCAAAGTTACGGCTTTTTTGCTTTTCGAGCATCATGTTTCTCATAAATTCTGCAAAAAATAGCGGGTTTTGTTTTGCGTTAACCCCCATTTGAGCTATCTTTGCAGCCAACTACTGCGACCTGCGTGTCGCACAGATGACATGAAAAGTAAACATTAAAAATGAGAGTTATGAAGAAAACAATGATGATTGTGGCCGTCGCCGTGATGGCCCTCACAGCGGCTTGCACAGGCAAGAAGACCGCAGAGAACGCCGCTGCACAAGACACAACAAGCGTGGTGGACAGCGCCGCCACCCCATCGTTAGACCTCGCCGGGGTGGCCGGAACCTACGAGGGCACCCTGCCCGCCGCCGACTGCCCGGGCATCAAGACTGTGCTCACCCTCAACACCGACAGCACCTACGAACTGAAGCAAGACTACATTGACCGCAAGGACGGCCACGATGAGGCCAGCGGCGTGTTTGAGGTGCTCGACGGCAACGTGCTGATGCTGGTGCGCCCCTCAAGCGGCGAGCACACGTTCTATAAGGTGAAGGATGCGCAGAGCGTTATCATGACCGACTCGCTGGGCAATGAGCCTGAGAGCGAGATGGCACCGCTGTATGTGCTGAAAAAGAAGAACTAAATTCGCCCCTTTGGGGAATAAGACCTATGGCTACAACCGAACCGAAGAAAGTGGTTTTGGCCATCGACTCGTTGAAGGGCTGCCTCTCCTCCGCCGAGGCTGAGGCAGCAGCCGCTCAGGGCATTGCCGAGGCTTTGCCCGGAGCCATTGTGCTGACCATGCCTGCGTCCGATGGGGGCGAGGGCATGGTCGGCGCGTTTGTGGCCGCCACCAAGGGCCGCCTGCTGACGGCGCACGCCCACGACGCGCTGATGCGCCCCATCGACGCCACCTACGGCCTCATGCCCGACGGCACGGCTGTGGTGGAGGTGGCCGAGGCATGTGGCTTGGCGCGCCTCGCACCCAACGAGCGCAACCCGCTGCGCGCCACCTCGTATGGCGTGGGCGAACTGCTGGCCGAGGCCGTGGAACAAGGATGCCACCGCTTTGTGGTGGGACTGGGCGGCAGTGCGACGAGCGACGCCGGACTGGGCATGTTGCGCGCCTTGGTGGACCGGCTGGCGCCGCAGGGCACGCTCGACGATGCGCTGAGCGGTCCGTTGGCCCACTGCTCGTTCACATTGGCCTGCGACGTAACCAATCCGCTCTGTGGGCCGCAGGGCGCCGCCGCCGTGTTTGGTCCGCAGAAAGGGGCCACACCCGCCATGGTAAGGCAGCTCGACGAGCGCGCCCGCCGCTTTGCGCAGATCGCCGCCCGCCATTATGGGCACGACTGCTCCACCCTTCCCGGGGCGGGAGCCGCCGGTGGACTGGGCTACGCCTTCATGCAATGCCTGGGCGCCAAGGCGCAGATGGGGGCCGACCTGCTGTTCCGGTTGGCCCATTTCGACGAGATGCTGCGTGGCGCCACTGTGGTGGTGACGGGCGAGGGCTGCGCCGACCGCCAGACGCTCATGGGCAAGTTTCCGCAACGGGTGCTCTACGCCTGTCGCCAACAGGGCGTGCCGGTATGGCTCGTGGCGGGCCATGTGGCCGACGCCGACGACCTGCGATCCGCCGGGTTCGCGCAAGTGGTGGGCATCAATCCGCCCGACCAACCGCTCGCCGAGAGTCTGCGACCCGATGTGGCGCGCGCCAATCTTACCGCCGCCCTCCGCCGGTTGGCCCAGCGGTTGTAGCGCCGAGCAGCAACCTATCGCTCAACGGTGCGCAATGGCCGTTTGACGGTGGGAGAAAGAAAAAAATGGCGAAAACACTTGTGCAGTTGCATTTTGTGATGTATATTTGCGGTTGACTATCCTATTGATCACCTAACACGCCTAAGAATGACAAACAACCTATTATATAAGGTCTACCGCTTTTATGTGGATGGCTTCCGCAGCATGACAATCGGAAGGGTGCTGTGGCTGGTGATCCTCATCAAACTGTTTGTGATATTCTTTGTGCTGAAACTATTTTTCTTCCCCGACGTGTTGCAGCAAAGGGCAGGAAAAGACAAGGCATCGTATGTGGCGGGACAACTCATCTCGCGCTGACACGCACACCCATCTACTACCATCTTAAAAACCAATACGCTAATGACACACCTCATGACCATTGACCCCACGCTCATCGATTGGTCGCGTGCGCAGTTTGCGCTCACCGCCATCTACCACTGGCTGTTTGTGCCGCTCACGCTGGGCCTCGCCCTCATCATGGGCATTATGGAAACGTGCTACTACCGCACGGGCAAGCCCTTCTGGAAAAACACCGCCATCTTCTGGCAACGACTGTTTGGCGTGAACTTCGCCATCGGCGTGGCCACCGGCCTCATCCTCGAGTTTGAGTTTGGCACCAACTGGAGCAACTACTCGTGGTTTGTGGGCGACATATTCGGCGCGCCACTCGCCATCGAGGGCATCGTGGCGTTCTTCATGGAGAGCACCTTCGTGGCCGTGATGTTCTTCGGCTGGCAGAAGGTGTCGCGTGGCTTCCACCTCGCCGCCACGTGGCTCACCGGCCTTGGCGCCACCATCTCGGCATGGTGGATTCTCGTGGCCAACGCATGGATGCAGAACCCCGTGGGATGCACATTCAACCCCAACACCGTGCGCAATGAGATGACGAGCTTCGCCGAGGTGGCGCTCTCGCCCTTCGCCATCCATAAGTTTTGCCACACCGTGAGCTCCACGTGGGTGGTGGGCGCCGTGTTTGTGTGCGCCGTGAGTTGCTGGTACCTGCTGCATCGCCGCGAGCAGGAGATGGCGCGTCAGAGCATCAAGATTGCCAGCATCGTGGGCATTGCGGCCGCCCTGATCACCATGATGACGGGCGATTTCTCGGCGGTGCAGGTGGCCGAGAAGCAACCCATGAAACTGGCGGCCATGGAAGCGCTCTACGACGGGGGCGAGGGGGTGTCGCTCACGGCCGTTGCCGCCGTCAACCCGTTTGAGCAACCCAACTATGCCAAGGGCGGTGAGGCGCCGCTGCGCATCGCCATCCCGAAGGGCCTCTCGCTACTCGCCACCCATACGCCCAACGGCTTTGTGCCAGGGGTGAACGACCTGCTCAACGGCTACACACGGCCCGACGGACAGCGTGAGCCATCGGCCGAGGAGAAGATGATGCGAGGACGGCAAGCCATCACCGCCCTGGCGCAATACCGCAAGATCAAGGCGGCCAACGACAACGACACGCGCCTGCCCGCCCTTGAGGCGCAACTGAAACGCGACATGCCGTTCTTCGGCTACGGATACATCAAGGACCGCGCCGAACTGGTGCCGTACATCCCCATCAACTTCTACGCCTTCCGTGTCATGGTGGGTGTGGGCACGCTGCTCATGCTCTTCTTCCTCATCATCGGCCACATGGCGTGGCGCAACGACATTACGCGACCCTACCGGTGGCTCCACTGGGCGGCGCTGGCCATGCTGCCGCTCACCTATGTGGCGAGCGAGGCGGGATGGATCGTGGCCGAACTGGGCCGACAGCCGTGGGCCATACAGGACATGCTGCCCACCGTGGCCGCCGTGTCGAACCTGTCGGCTGGGAGCGTGGCCACCACGTTCTTTGTCTTCCTGGCGCTCTTCACCCTGCTGTTGGTGGTGGAGGTGAGCATCCTGTGCCGTGTCATCAAAAACTATAACGCCCATCATTAACCCCTCACATTCCCCATTATGACTTACGAATTCTTACAACAATATTGGTGGTTCATCGTGTCGTTGCTCGGGGCGCTGCTCGTGTTCCTGCTCTTCGTGCAGGGCGCCAACTCGTTGGTGTTCCGCCTGGGACAAACGGAGGATGAGCAACGCTTGGTGCTCGAGTCGACGGGCCGCAAGTGGGAGATCACGTTCACCACGCTCGTCACATTCGGCGGCGCTTTCTTCGCCTCGTTCCCGCTGTTCTACAGCACCAGCTTCGGCGGTGCCTACTGGCTGTGGATGATCATATTGTTCTCGTTTGTGCTGCAAGCCGTGAGCTATGAGTTCCAACTGAAGAAGGGCAACCTGCTGGGCGCCAACACCTTCCGCTGCTTCCTCGTGCTCAACGGTGTCGTGGGACCAACGCTGCTGGGCGGTGCCGTGGCCACGTTCTTCAACGGCAGCAACTTCGTCGTGGCGAAGGCGAACCTCACGGAGCTCGCCTCGCCCGTCATCAGTAGGTGGGCCAACGGGTCGGCGGGTCTCGACGCCCTGCTCGATCCCTGGAACCTCTGTCTTGGAGTGGCGGTGCTGTTCCTGGCGCGCATGCTCGGAGCGCTCTACATCATCAACAACGTGGACCATGCCACCATCCGGTTGCGCGCCCGCCAACAGCTTGTCGCCGCCACTCTGTTCTTCCTCGTGTTTTTCCTCGCCTTCTTTGGCTGGGTGCTGCTGAAGGATGGGTACGCCGTGGACGCAACGACAGGCGCCATCGTCATGGAACCCATGAAATATCTCCACAACTACCTGTCAATGCCGTTGCTGCTCGTGCTCACTGTGGTGGGCGTGGCCCTGCTGCTCTATGGCGTGGCACGCTCGCTGCTCTTCCCCCACTACGTCCGCGGCATCTGGCCCGTGGGCGTCGGCGTGGTGCTCGTGGTGCTGTCGCTCCTCCTCGTGGCCGGCCTGGGCGCCACCGCCTACTACCCCTCCAACGCCGACCTGCAGAGCTCGCTCACGCTGGCCAACAGTTGCAGCAGCGAGTTTACGCTCCGCACCATGTTCTACGTGTCGCTCCTCGTGCCCTTCGTCGTGGCATACATCGCCTACGTATGGCGCGTGATGGATAAAAAATAGCGGGGCGAAGCTTTCGTCATTGAACCCAAATCGTCATTAGATTTCTACGCTTGTCAGTGTTTGTTTCGAGCAGGTAACGACAGTTGCGGTGAAGCCATAGCGGGCTATGGCGAAACGCGAATGGAAGCAAGATACCGAAAGAAACGCTGACAAGAGTTAGAAAGTAACTATAACATCCTACGATTGCTCCTATTTCTGTCTAATGCCGATTGGGGGTTGAAAGCTATTGTTCCATTTCATGGCACGTTTTCTCGCCATGGCAGAGCTTAAGCAAGCTTAGCTCTGCTCATTTGGCTTAACGAAAACGTTAGATTATTTGGTGCAAAAGTTGTGTCGGTTTTTCGCACGAAATAGAGTGCGGAAAGGCGATGCGACGGGGGCGGAACGAAGAAAATGGAGCGAGGAGCGGGGCGTTAGGCATCTTTCGAGTTGCGATTCCTTACCTTTCGAGGCTCGGAACCTAAGGGATCGTGTTGCGAAAGGTAAGGTATCGAGGCTCGATTAGGCATGTTTCGCAAGGGAGAAGGTGGGATAAGAAAGGGAAAACGCGACCTTCGTCTTATAAACCACTGAACGTGAGGAGGTTGCGAAATTGCACGAGAATCGCGTATTTGGGAGCGAGACGAAGGGCGGTGAGAAAAACCGTGTAGATTGAGATGTAGTTTGTCGGGGATTTTGAAAGGAAATCATCGGTCGGGAAGATCATAATCCGACTGTACTCTACAGCAAACCGCAACGGGCTCCTTACTGTATGACCCCGAAAGGTAAACTAAGAATCCGTAGTCATTAAGGTATTTCCTTTAAAATCATCACCTATTTCACTTTGATATTGTCCAATGCTTCTCTGATGATAAATATCACACAGAATTTGTTTTTATCAGATTTTTCATGTATGTTTGCAATATAATTGATATTTATTTTAAATGGTTTATTATGAAGAAGATTCATTTGAAGAACATTATAAAAGAAAGTGTAACTATTGCAATTAATGACTTTATAAAAGAAAAAACATTGAATGCTACTTTAGAAATGCCGTCTACACAGAATGCCACTGGTTCTATGATTAACGAGATGGCAAGAATCAATAAGAAAGAAACAGGTCGATGTTTATTTCCTTATAATACTTGGGAACTAAAAATTTGGAGTAATGACCATACTCCACCTCATTTTCACATTATATGTGATGGGTGGAACGTTAGTTATAAAATAGAAGATGGCAATATGCTTCAAATAGAAGGAAAAGGTAAAAATGATTCAATCTTAGATTATATGGAACAACATGTAAAGGAATGGTTGAGTACAAAATGCTTCGTACAACCAAAACTTACAAATCAAGAAAATGCAATGCTTCAATGGGAACAGCTTCACGATGAATAATTAAGGCAATAACATCGCAGTTGGCCTAAATGTATTATAGAATGCTATTATTTCTGACTACATTTCATAAATTATATGTGCCAACAGCTATATCATTGCCTACTTTTAACCTCCGGCATGCATCGCTTGCGTATTTTATGCTCAGACACAATAACCCACTACTTTCGCTTTGGCTAAACCTTCGCAGCGCAGCGGAGGCCAAAACCATTCGAATGAAGCATTATAAGGTAGGATGGGCTGCTGTTGGAGTCCACGCCCCCACTACGGCAGCGAGGAATTCATGAGTTGGTTGAGGTTGTTCTCGCGCGTGCGCTCCATGATGAGGAAGAGGTCGATGAGCCACCACACGCCAAGCCCTCCGCAGGTGAGGAGCTTGAGGATGCCGAGGCCCACCTCGCCGATGTAGATGCGGTCGATGCCGTAGCCACCCAAGAGAATGGAGAGCACCAGTGAGATGGTGGGGTCTTTGAGCTGGGCGAGCAGCATGTTGGCCATTGGATCGTCGAGTTGTTCGAGGCGCTCTTTTACCATGGGGAAGGAGGCCGGCGGCAGTTTGCTGCCGTAGACCATGAGCAGTTGGTTGGCTTGGTAGGAATCCATAGTTTTGATGAGGTGTGGTATGAGGTTAAATGCCCAGCAGGTTTCTTGCCACGAGCCAGATGAGGAAGGTAGCCACGTAGAAACCCACGGCGTAACGGTTCTCGATGACGCTTGCCAGGCGGTCGCGCGCGGCGCAGGGCGGCATGAGCCACTCGATGGCGAAGAGGGCGGCGTAGGGCAGCGCGTAGAGGAGGTAATAGTTGTAGCGCAGGGCCTCGGCTATGTGGCCACGCAGGAGGGCGTGGACGAAGCGCTGTATGCCACAGGCGGGGCAGTTCCATCCCGTGAGCAACTTGAATGGGCACTTGGGCACCCACCAGGCCGACGAGGGATCGACGGCGTAGAGCGCCACAAGGGCCACGAGCACTACGGCTACGGCGATGCGCTTACGAGAGGGCACCAAGACCGGCAATGAAGTAAAGCACGAAATAGATGGCGGAGACGACCGCTCCTATGCCTATGCCCAAGAGGCTCCATCGCTTGGCTTGGGCGGCCGCATCCATTGCCGCAGGATAGTTGCCCGCCATATAGAGCGAGTTGACGGAGCTGGCCTTGATGATGGCCACAATGCCGAACGGCAGGCAGCAGCACACGGTGGTGATGATGGCCAGCGCGAGGTTGTTGTCGGGCTTGGGCATCATGGGGTTGGGGCCGCCTGCGTTGTTGCCAAGGGGGGCCGATTGCATTTCGGGTTGTGTGTAAGAGTTAGTTTGATCCATAAGTCAAAGTTGTTTATTGGTTGTTACAAATTTAGATAAAATTTCCGAATTATAAGCCAGTTGGGATAAAAAACAGAA
>NZ_JAXVAE010000171.1:0-13519 GCF_037460745.1 Hallella sp.
GATGTCATATTTCTGTTGCAAGGAGGGTGCCGTTACATAAAAAAGCACTACCTTTGTAAACAATCCTAACATCGGCCGCCGCACCGAGTGTGGCGGCCGATGTGTTTAGCGAACGATCAAGCCACATCACTATCATCAAACATATCAACAACAAACAGTTAAAAGCTATCAACTAACAAGTACTACCCCATCACCCAAAAGCCTCTCAGGCCTTACCCCTCAGACGGGAAGGATCAATCGGTCCGATGAGATGGCTTCATTCTATCCAAACCCTACCACGGTGCGCCAACGGACCGACGACGCGCCAACACTTCAACTATCACACATGAAGAAATTCTATTCTTACATCGTCGGTGCAATGGTGCTGGCGTTGCCCCTCAGCATCGCTGCAGTGGCCGCTCTGCCTGCCATCAACGACACCGTCGAGGAAACAACGGCCAACGGCGTGGCGACAATCAACTTCGCCGACTCGACCTACGCCACATCGTCTGCCGAGAGCAATGAGGGCGACATCACAGAGGACCGCGTCTTCCAAATCGGTGAGGGCACAATGACCGTCACACCGAGCACTTCCGACACACCCAACCGCTTCTGGGCTGTTAAGGGAAAGCCACAGCTGCGCCTCTACGGTGGCAAAATGGTGTTTGAGGCTCCCGAGGGACGCGCCATCACAAACATCGTGTTCACTACCGACAAGAAGTGGGAAGAGCCCACCTACGAGCCGGCCAACAACGCTACCGCTAAGAAACAGTGGGAAGGCAACGCCGTGAAGGTCACCGCCACAATTGGCAAGCAGTGCCAGATCAAAACCATCACCGTGACCTACGCCGACGCCAACGACGAGACGATCAAGCCTGAGGTGAAGGTCGTAACATTCAAAACGGTGGATAACATCGCCACATTCAACGCCCTTCCAAAGGACAGCGCCGTGCGCCTCACGCTCACCGACGCCTACGTAACGAAGGTTTACAATGGCAACATCTACGTGCAGGACGCCACCGCTGCAACCATCTTCCACAACACAGGCCTCAACCTCGAGGAGGGACAGGTGCTCAACGGAACCATCATCGGAAAGCAGACTCCCTACAACGACATTCCTGAGCTCGCAGCAAACGACAGCACCAACCTCGACAAGGTGGTCATCACTGAGGGCGTTGCCACACCGAAGGAGGTAACGCTGGCCACGGTCAACGACGACATCCTCTCGCAACTGGTGAAGCTCGGTGAGGCCAAGCTCATCGACAGCCTCGGAAACCACTACGCCGTGCAGGGTGAAGACACCATGCAGGTGTACGACCAGTTCCGCGTACTGGGCGAGGAGTATGTGTGGCCTGAGGAGGCACTCTCGATCACAGCTATCGTGGGCAGCTACAAGGGCAACGTGCAGCTCATGCCGGTGTCGGCTGAAGCCATCGAGGCAAAGCCCGAGCCTGCGCTCAAGAGCGGTGTCTACTACCTCTACAACGTGGCCACAAAGAAGTGGCTGGCTGCCGGCAACAGCTGGGGCACACAGGCTTCGCTCAACGACTACGGACTCGACTTCACCGTGAGCATGCTCGAGGATGGCACTTACACCCTCGACTCGCGTGTGGCAAACAATGCTACGCAGCACTTCCTGGGCGCCAACGCGTATGTCGATGCCAACGCTTACGGTTGGAACATCACCGACATCACCGCTGAGGGCGATACCGAGAAGGTGCTCCAGCTCACCACTGCCGATGGCAAGTTCCTGGCCTTCTCTGGTGAGGGAACAGTGGTGAACGCTACCAAAGTCGCTGACGCCAATGCAGCCAAGTGGATTGCTGTGAGCCGCGAAAAGCGCATCCAGGACATCATGGACGCTCTGCCCACTGCATCAAAGGAGAACCCCGTGGATGTGACTCTGCTCTTCCAGGGCATGAACTTCGGTCGCAATGACCAGCGTAACAGCGCTTGGCAGGGTAGCCCCACACTGAATGGCGACAACGACAACTTCTGCGCCGAAAAATACAATACCGTCTTCGACGTCAACCAGACAGCCGAGGTGCCCAACGGTGTGTACAGCGTGGTGTACCAAGGTTTCTACCGCGATGGTAAGGCTGCCGAAGCTGCTGCAGCACGCACAGATTCCACCGAGAACATCAACGCCGTCGTGTACGCTGGCGAGGTGGAGAAGCCCATGCTTTCGATCTTTGCGGCCGCTGGACAAAAGGACAATGTGGGTACCAACACCACCTTCGGTTATGTGCCGCAGACCATGAGCGACGCTTCGAAGTATTTCAGCGCAGGACTCTACAACGACACCATCAAGAATGTGGTGGTCAACCAGGGATCGCTGAAGATTGGCGTGAAGCAGACCGTCGAAGGTAGAGGAAGCAACTGGACGATCTTCGACAACTTCCGCGTATTCTGCACAAGCAACAAGATCGACCTCACCATCTACAAGGAGGCTTACGAGGCTGCCCTGGCCGCTGCCCAGGTGGCTCAGGCCGACACCATCGTCACAGGCGAGGAGATGGCCGCTCTCAACGCTGCCGTGGAGCAGTATGGCACCATCGCCGAGGAAACACAGGAGGCTTACGAGGAGGCCACAAGCGCCCTGAAGGCTGCCACAGCAAACCTCAAAAACGCTCGCAACGCATATCTGGCTCTGGCAAACGCCAAGAAGGCTGTGAAGAACTATCCGTACGCAGCAGTTCAGAAGGTCGACGACCTGAAGGCCGCCATCGACCTCGCTCCCGCCAATGCCACCCAGGCCGACTCTATCGCAGCCGTCCTGCCGCAGCTCGAGCGCGTAGCTTCGGAGAGCAACAGCTTGGCTGAGGCCGATGAGACCGCCCTGAACATGACCGACCTCATCGTCAACCCGCTGGCTGCCGACGCCATCGACGCTAACGTCTGGAAGATCAGCGGCGGAAAGATCAACATCAAGTCGAGCGAGCCATGGACTGACGCCGAGGGCAACGCAGAGCATCGCTATTTCGACAGCGACAACTGGAGCGACAAGTCTTGGACAACCAACATGACTCAGGAACTGAAGCTCACCGAGGGCCAGTACATCCTCTCGGTCATGGCTCGAGCCAACGCAGAGATGGAGACCTTCAAGCTCTACGCCAACTTTGGCGAAGACCAGCTGGGCAACGTCGACATGATGCACCATGGCTCATCTAACGGCCTGTTCAACTATGGTTGGGAGCGCAACTACGTGGTGATCGACGTGCCTATGGACGGCGCTGTGACCATCGGTGTGGAGGGATCAACCAATACCGCACACAGCTGGATGTCGTTCGCCGACTTCCGCCTTGTGAAGATTGGCGTGATGGACTACGATCGCGACACAACCATCACCGTGGCTCCCACCGACAATGTGTGGATGGCTTACGTGGGTCAGGAGAAGGAGGTGAGCCTCACCATCGCTCACACCGGAACCACCGGAACCATCGCTCCGTTCAGCGTGGCCGTGGGCTATGAGAACGCCGACGATGCCGAGCAGCAAGGAAGCCTCAACCCCGCCAGCGTCAGCACCACTCCGTTGCACGCAGGCGAGTCGGCTGTGGCAAGCGCCACCTGGACTCCTGCCGCCACAGGTAGCTTCTACCTCTATTATGTGAACGCCGAGGGCGAGAAGGTTCGCTCAGAGAAGGCCGTCACCGTCTACGCCTCGAAGGAGGAGATGGAGGCTGTCATCGCAGGCGTTAGCAACATCCTCATCGACGCCAACGCTGCTGCCAACGTCTACACCGTCGACGGCCAGCTCGTTCGCAAGAACGCCAAGAGCCTCACGGGGCTGCCCAAGGGTCTCTACATCGTGGCCGGCAAGAAGGTTGTAGTGAAGTAATCTGCCTTAAGCCAATCCCCAACGGATTGGACCAAGCTATCATAACAAAGGGCGCTCACAAGCGGTGGGCGCCCTTTTTATGGGGTAAAAGCACAAAAAAACAAGCGAAAGGAACGTGGGTTTCGAATATTATTTGTACTTTTACCCAGTTTATCAAAACAAAACCCATTATCTACCCATGAAAGTAATTGATTTCAGCAAATCAAACTCCATCATCAACAAGTACATGGCGGAGATGCGCGACAAAGATTATCAGCACAACCGCCTGTTGTTCCGCAACAACATCATGCGTGTGGGCGAGCTCATCGCCTACGAGCTCAGCAAGACATTCGACTATGAGGAGCGCGACATCGTCACTCCGCTTGGCGTCTCAAAGGTAAGCGTGCCCACCGACCGCCTCGTGCTCGGAACCATCTTCCGCGCCGGACTGCCCTTCCATCAGGGCTTCCTCAATATCTTCGACCATGCCGCCAACGCCTTTGTGAGCGCCTACCGCGAGTACACCGACGAAGCGCACACGAAGGTGGGCATACACGTGGAGTATCTCGCCACACCCGACCTGAACGACGCCACGCTGCTCATCGTCGACCCGATGCTGGCCACTGGTGGCTCAATGGAGATGGGTTACAAGGCCCTGCTCACCAAGGGCCAACCGAAGAAGGTGCACGTGGTGTGTGTCATCGCAACGCCCAACGGCATCGACCACATCCGCAAGACCTTCCCTGAAGACACCACCATCTGGTGCGCAGCGGTCGACCCTGGCCTCAACGAGCACAAATACATCGTACCTGGCTTCGGCGACGCCGGCGACCTCTGCTACGGCGGCAAGATCTAAAAGCCAACCCTTGAAGCTCCTAAAGCCCAAAAGGGAAAGGCCTTGAAGCCTAGCACGGCAATAAAAACCAATGGGTATAATAGACATGATGGGACAAACCGCACGTATCGCGCCAGCCTCCCATCATGCCTATTATACCCATTTTGCCTATCATGCCGGGCCCTCCGTTACGCCCAGCCAGCCCCTCTTAGCCTCCATACCTGCCCAGCCATAACGCCCAGCCAGCCCCTCTTAGCCTCCATACCTGCCCAGCCGTAACGCCCAGCCAGCCCTTCTTAGCCTCTATGCCTGCCCAGCCGTAACGCCCAGCCAGCCCCTCTTAGCCTCCATGCCTGCCCAGCCGTAACGCCCAGCCAGCCCCTCTTAGCCTCCATGCCTGCCCAGCCGTAACACCCAGCCGGGCCCTCTTGCTTCTTGAACCGCTTTTTACCCATTACCCCCTTTTGTCCAGCGGCAAGAATTTCGGGCGCATATTTGCGCCCGCCTCTTCCCCATTCCCGCCCCAAATAAAAAATATTCGCCGAAAACGTTTGCGGTTTCGCATTTTTTGTGTATCTTTACCGCATAAACGCTAAGGTTCGCACGGCGGCTACGTTTTGTGCGAGCACAGCCTCTCTTAATATCCATACCACTCGCGTGAGCGTAAGTATAGATAACGGTTCTTTTCAACATTTTGGAAGGAAGTGTTGTCGTATATTTACGCAAAAGAACCTTCTATTCATTCCGTTAAGGCAAAAGCCAACACCATGGGCACCACCCCATTGGCCATCAAGCCACGGCTCGCCAAGCGAAAGGCAATGACCGAAAGGCATCAAGCCATAGGACCACCAAGCGAAAGGCAATGACCGAAAGGCATCAGGCCATAGGACCGCCAGAGCGAAAGGCACGAGCTGTCCTCACGTTGCGCAACGCCCCGGATTGACCCCAATGTCTACTCTAACCCGTATAACTATAAATCATTGTATCTATGGAACTTAAAATGGCTACAGCCGGTACGATGGAGTCCGGCGACATTATGATTCAACTGGCCCCCTCAGACCATCCGGGGCTCGACATCCATCTGCAGAGCTCCGTTGCCTTTCAGTTTGGCGACCAGATCCGCGAGGTGATCCGTGAGACCCTCATGGGCCTGGGCATCACCAAGGCCGAGGTGTACGCCACCGACAAGGGCGCCCTCGACTGCACCATACGGGCGCGCACAACTGCCGCCGCCGTCAGAGCCACCGGCAACGACGTCTGGAGCGAGTAATTTAGAACAGGTTGCCTCAGGTCAGGATAGGCGGAGCGCACCTTCGCTCCGCCATGGCGAAAAAAGGTGCCACAAGTGAAACTAAAAATCCATTAACTATGAAACGACTGAGAAGAACCATGATGTTCGTGCCGGGCAACAACCCTGGCATGATGCAAGACGCATACATTTACGGTCCCGACTCCATCATGCTCGACCTTGAGGACTCGGTGACCATGGCCGAAAAGGACACGGCGCGCTTGCTGGTATACAATGCACTGAAATCGATCGACTACGGCAAGACGGAGATGGTGGTGCGCATCAACCCGCTCTCAACGCCCTACGGCAAGAAAGACGTGGAAGCCGTGGTGAAAGCCGGAGTCGACGTCATACGCATGCCCAAGACCGAGACGGCCGAGGAAGTCGTGGAGGTGGAGCGCGAGATAGAAAGAGTGGAGCGCGAGATCGGTTGCCTGGGGCGCACGCAGATCATGGCAGCCATCGAGAGCACCCTCGGCGTGGTGAACGCCTACGCCATTGCCACCGCATCGAAACGCATGATGGGCATCGCCCTGGGAGCGGAGGACTACTGCGCCAACCTGAAGACCCAACGCTCGCCTGAGGGCATGGAGCTGCTCATGGCACGCCAAACCATCGTTGTGGCGGCACGCGCCGCGGGCATCGACGCCCTCGACACCGTGTACAGCAACCTCAACGACATGGAGACCTTCCGCAAAGAGGTGGAGCTCATCCATCAGTTGGGATTCGATGGCAAGTCGATCATCAACCCCCGACAGATTGAGATCATCAACGAGGTGTTTACTCCCACACAGAAGGCCATCGACAAGGCCCTCGCCGTGATCGCCGCCATCAAGGAGGCCGAAAGCAAGGGATCGGGCGTCATCGCCGTGAATGGTAAAATGGTGGACCGACCAGTTGTCATCCGCGCACAGCGCGTCATCGACCTCGCACTGGCTTCGGGCGTAATTAAAAAGGAGGACTTGGTATGAACACACTGAACGACAGAAAGACCCTTGTCAGCCAAGTGGCTGAGGCAATGGGAAAGAGAGTGTATAACGACGGTGCCGAGAACCACAAGGAAACCGCGCCTCGTCTGGAACTGCAACATGAGAGCCCCAAGCTCGTGAGCCTTGAGGACGCCATTCGCCGCTCAGGATTGCGCGACGGCATGACCATCTCCTTCCACCACCATTTCCGCGGTGGCGACAAGGTGGTGAACATGGTGGTGGCCAAGCTCGCCGAGATGGGCTTCAAGGATCTCCATCTTGCCGCATCGAGCCTGCAGGACGTGCACGCTCCGCTCATTGAGCACATACGCAACGGCGTCATCACCCAGATCTCCACATCGGGCCTTCGCGGCGAACTGGCCAAGGAGATCTCACACGGCCTGATGGCCAAGCCCGTCATCTTCCGCTCACACGGCTCACGCGGTGCCGCCATCGCCTCGGGCGAGCTTCACATCGACGTAGCCTTCCTGGGCGCCTCATCGGCCGACCCACTGGGCAACGCCTGCGGCTACTCGCGCTCCGAGAACGCCAAGAGCATCTGCGGATCGCTGGGCTACGCCCTGCCCGACGCGCGCTACGCCGACAAGGTGGTGGTGCTCACCGACGACCTTGTGAACTATCCCAACACGCCCAACTCCATCTCCGAGCACGACGTTGACTTCGTGGTGGAGGTCGACAGCGTGGGCGACTCATCGAAGATTGCCTCGGGCGCCATTCGCGACACGAAGAACCCACGCGACATCCTGCTGGCCAAGCAGGCCGCGAAGGTCATCGTGAACAGCGGCTACTTCAACGACGGCTTCTCCATACAGACGGGATCGGGCGGTGCATCGCTCGCCGCCGTAAAATACATTCGCCAGAGCATGATCGACCGCAACATCCAGGCGTCGTTCGCCCTGGGCGGCATCACAGCCCACATGGTGAAGATGCACGAGGAAGGTCTCATCGGCCGACTCATCGACGTGCAGTCGTTCGACAAGGTGGCGGCCGAGTCGCTCAAGAACGATCCGCGACACAAGGAGGTGGCAGCCTACGAGTATGCCAGCAAGCAAGAGCAGGGCTCAGCCACCCATTACCTCGACATCGTGATTCTCTCAGCCCTTGAGGTCGACGTCCATTTCAACGTGAACGTGCTCGTGGGCAGCGACGGCATCATCCGCGGCGCCATCGGCGGCCATCCCGACACGGCCGAAGACTCGGCGCTCTCGATCATCGTCTGCCCAATGCTGCGCGGCCGCATACCGTGCATCGTCGACGAGGTGACGACGCTCATCACACCGGGACGCACCGTCGACGTGGTGGTGACCGAGTATGGCATTGCCGTCAATCCCAACCGTCCGGAGATTGCCGAGCGCCTGCGCGAGGCGGGCCTCCACCTCGTAACGCTCGAGGAGCTGCGCGACCGCGCCCTCAAAATCATCGGCACACCGGCGCCTCTACCCTTCGGCGAGAAGGTGGTGGGTGTGGTGCTCAACCGCGACGGCAGCGTCATGGATGTCATCAAGGACATCAAGGAATAACCGAACAGGGCAGCATAACACAGCATAGCCTAACATTACATTTGCTTAACTAATTTAGGCCATGGGGTCAGCGACATTCGCGCCAGCGCCCCATGGCCTTTTTATGTGTTACGTTCCTCTTGCGATCCATGGGTTTTTGCCATCCATAGCTATCTACGTCCACGGCTATCTTGCTGCGCGACAAACCGTTGCAAAGGATGCCGCTTACGGGATGGACGACCAAAAGCCATCGTGGTCCATATTCTCGATCGCCACCTTGTCGGCCGGCAACCAACAGACCGTGGAGAGCTCGGTACGGTCCAGCCAGCGAGCGGCCTCGTGCTCGAGCAACGTGGGGCGCCCACTGGCCAGTCGACAACGAAAGCAGTGCATGGTGAGGTGAAACTTCGGGTAGTCGTAATCGACCGTTGTGAGCAGCGGCCCCACCTCAATCTCAGTGGCCAACTCCTCACAAATCTCGCGGTGCAGCGCCTCCTCAGGCGTCTCGCCGGCCTCCATCTTTCCGCCGGGAAACTCCCACCAGTCTTTCCACTCGCCATAGCCACGCTGTGTGGCAAACACCCGGTCGGCCTCACAAATCACGGCGGCCACGACCTCTATCTGTTTCTTTTGTTCCATAATCAAATGCTACCATTGCTGGGGTGATGCCCCAATCTTCCCCATGCTTACCCAAAGCAAGTTCATTGCATGAGGAATGTTCCGTATTTCTTCAAGTGAGTACGGTTTAGGATTTATAAGGCGACGTGTGTTATCGCCTACAAAGTAATTCGTCCAAACAAGGATAGATATCGTCTTCCTTCTCATAGGGAAGCATGTTGAAATAAGCGTTTCCGTTGAGCATGGCCGAGATGTTGGTCTTGCTTTTGTCGTAGAAGATATGCACCGGTATGTTATGCGCTTCGGCATAAGCCAACTCGTAACCCACCCCCAGAGACGGACAGGTACATTCCGCAATCACCATGTCGCAACTTCTCAGCCATTCGGTGTCGCGCTCATAGATATGCGTGTCGACCGATTTTGTTTGCGCCTTCACGCTCATGTTCATCTTGCCGATG
The DNA here is from genome assembly GCF_037460745.1 of Hallella sp. Taxonomy (NCBI): domain Bacteria; kingdom Pseudomonadati; phylum Bacteroidota; class Bacteroidia; order Bacteroidales; family Prevotellaceae; genus Hallella; species Hallella sp. The sequence continues at coordinate 9,484 of NZ_JAXVAE010000171.1, forward strand.
TGCTCCGTCAGCACCGTATCCGTCTGATTGATGTACTGAATGATTCTCTGATAGAGCGCTGCGTCGATCCTTCCGCCCCGGATGGATCCTGCAAAGTATATTTTCTTATTCATCGCAATCCTGTTTTTTGTCGTTTCCACGCAATCGCTCAGCACGCTATGTAGGACATGAGCCGAAAGCGAAAAGGTGGCACGATGCTAATGGTTGTCTTCCCAGAAATGGGATTTCCAGAAGTTGGAGTCGACCATTCTGACCTCGCGCTCCTTCCCTTTGGGTCCTTCAACGACATACACCAAGTCGGGCGGGAGGGGCACCCTGTAGCTCACGGCCTTTCCCACCTGCACCTTATCGGGGACAAACAGGTCGATGTTTGACACGATGCTTCCATGGGCCTTCAGCGCCTTCTTGATGCGCGACACATGACTCTTGTCGCGATATTCGCCGCTGTGGTTTCCCTTGCTCACCCGCCGGTAGATGGCGTTGTATTTTTCCAATATCAACTTGTGCGTCTCATCCTTCTCCACATAGTCGGTCCAATCGAGGTTTTCTTCGAGCAACGACATGTAAACCATCAGGATGTAGAGCGTGTAAGGCTGTGGAGTGAGGTCGATCACCAAGTCGCCACCTTCCTCGGCCGGTTGGCCGTTCTGCGCGTCGACGGGCCTGAGCACCACAGGCTTCGCCCGGTTTTGCAGGTTGATGACGAGCTTGTAGTTGGCGCGCTCCTTGCCATAGGCAATGAGGTCGAACAACGAGCGGTGGAACCCGTAATAAAGGAATTTCTTCGACAAGGGTTGGTTCTCTATCACCAGTTTGGCGCTCACCATCGAGCGGTACGAGTCCATCAGGTCGACCACCTGGTCGAGAATGGAGGCAGGCGCGCCGTGAAGGGCGTCGCCCAGCATCTGGTCGATGGGCACAAGCAAGAAATTGGAATGCATGTTGCGCTCCATATCGTCCACCCCACTCTTGTCTGCCACAGCCGACTCGCCAATTTTGAAGAGGAAGGCCGGCTTGGAGTTGAGCATGTTGATGCCCATCTTCTTAAACAGCAACTCGTGGGTGAACCGCGAGGTGGTCATCGAACAGAGGTCGCGCTGAATTTTCTCCACCTTCGCCTCATCGAGCGTAGGTATCATGTATTTGATGACCTTGTGGAGATAATCGCCCCGAATCAGCTTGTAGTCGTCGGCTATCTGGGGAATATACACGAAGTTGAACCCCGCCAACCTAAACTCATTGCTGATGGCGCGATAGTGTTGCCTGATGTAGGCGTCGGTCGGCGTGTGGTCCTCGTTCTCGATGTAGATCACCTTCATGTTCTCTATGAAACTGCTTCCCTCGGGAATGGAGAACACCTGCGCCTTGCCGTCGAGCGCATAGTTGACAGCCATGATCTGCAAGGCCTCCAACGGCACGCAGGTGCCATCCGAGAGCGACATGTGGTGGAGCTTCTCCCTGATGCGTGCCTTCTTGGCCTCATCGCGGAGCGCCTGGAGCGTGCCCACCGCCTCGGCGAAGGTCATGGTCTTGGCTTCCGAGAGCATGCTCATGGTGATGCTGAAGTCCTTCTCGTTCCTGATGCGGTCGAACGACTCCATCTCTTCCTCCTCAACGATAAAGTCGGCCTCGATGAGGTCGGATATGATGCGCGCAAAGGCAATCCTTTCTTCTCTTTCAAACGTCATGGCTGAAATTCTGTTATTAAGATGTTTATAGGAATGGGGTCAAGTAAACGGGTAGGCAGAGGGTGTCGCCGTCTTTCTGCAAGTCTTTCGTATAAACCAAATACTTACGCTGGATTCTGGAGGAGAACTTATCCGAGAACTTATCGATGGAAGTATGCGCCTTATAACCCGACGATTTCACTTCGATAGGACTCACCTTGCTGCCGTCGGCTATGAGAAAATCAATCTCGTAATACCCCTTGCCATCAGGCTTCTTGATGGTATGGTAGTAGAGGTCTTTCCCCGTTGCCCTCAACATTTGAGCCACAACATTTTCGTAAATATAGCCCAAATTGGCCTCGAGCTTATCGCTAAGAAGTTTTTGGTAGATGATGTTGTCAGTAAATTCTTTCGACTTGAATGCCAATGTTACAAACAGCCCTGTGTCGCCTGCATACATCTTGTAATATTCCGGATCTTTGGTCAAGGCGAGTCCCACGTTCGGATCATCGCAATGGTATGAGGCGTTGATGACCTTCGATTCTTCCATCATTTTCACAACATCGACAACCCTATCTTGCTTTTCTCCAGGAAAGACCGAAGATATTTTATACCTTGAGGTGTTTTTGCTCAGTTGAGCTGGGATGGCATCGAACATTGCCGCTGCTTTCCCCGACTCGTCTATCTTACGGAAATCTTCCTCGTAAAGAGATATGATATTTCTTTTTACCATATCCACCGCACTGAGATTGTTGGTCTCAATATATTTGCTTACTGCCTGGGGCATACCTCCCACCAACATGTATAACCGAAAGTTTCTCATCATCTTGCGATGAGCCGCTTCGCCTAAAGGTTTGCGTGATTCGAAGATTTGGCGAAGGAGAGGCATAGACGCCGTATCGCCCAAAGCCCATCTAAACTCCTCAAAATCCATTGGATACATAGGCATCCGCATTTCCTCGCTTGGAATGACAATATCCTTTACGTTTTTTCGAATGGAAATGAGCGACCCCGTTTCAATATAGTCGTACCGATGATCTTTTACCAAATGCTTGATGGCTTGCCGAGCCAATGGCTGCATTTGCACTTCATCGAATATGATAACCGATTTTCGCTCATGCAGGGTTACGCCATACACCACCTGAAGACGAAGGAAGATATAGTTCAGGTCCGACAAATCCTTAAACAGATTGTTAACCTCCTCGGCATTTTGAGAGAAATCGATGAGAATATAGGAGTCGTATTCGTTTTTGGCAAACTCCTCAACCAGCGTTGATTTGCCAATACGCCTTGCACCCTCAATGAGTAAGGCCGTCTCGCCGTTGCTCTCCTGTTTCCACTTGAGCATCTTGTCGTATAGTTTGCGCTTGAAAACCTTATTTTTTGTTGCCATATTCTTCCAAATATTTACGGCAAAGATACGGCTTTTGCCGAAAACCGCAAAATGTTTTAGGCCCAAAATGCCGAAAACCGCAAAATGTTTTGACCACAAAATGCCGAAAACCGCAAAATGTTTTAGGCCAAAAATGCCGAAAACCGCAAAATGTTGGCTATGGGAAGCACTCGCCAGTTGGGGCCCGAGCGCCCTGCGGAGCCTTTCGCATAGCGGTGGGGCCACCCTCTGCCGGGGTGCGGCGGATGGGCGGCGTTCTCCTAATGGGTGTCGGTTTTTAGGCGATGCCGAGCAACTCTATCTCGAAAATGAGGGTCGAGTAGCCTGGGATGCCGGGCTGCGAGAATTTGCCATAGCCTTTCTCAGCGGGGATATAAACCTCCCACTTGTCGCCCACACACATGCGCTGCATGGCGATGGTCCATCCGTCGATGAGGTCGCAAAGGCGAATGGCGAGCGGCGCGCCGCCCAGCGACGAGTCGAACTTCTTGCCGTTTATGGTGCGGCCGGTGTAGTGGGCCGTCACAATGCTGCGGACCGACGGGTGGCGATCGTCGTTGAGCCCCGTCTTCAGCACCTTATAATAGACGCCACCAGGCAGCTCGTTCACTCCCTCTTCGTTTGCTTTCTCGGCGAGCCACTCCTTGTTTACCCGCGCATATTCTTGTTTCTTCATGATGGTTATTTTGTTTGGGTGAATGACAACGCATGTCGTTTGCCACACGTTTCCAACATGCAAAGGTAATAGACAATTCTTGAACCTCCTAACATCGGTTGCAAAAAAACGGCTCATCCGACATTTGGAGTGAAAAATAACACACGTAAGTATTTACGCTCAGACGCGGCAACAACGAATTGAACGAATTAACTCTAAGTTTGCAGAAGAATGCGACGCAGTCGCATAAATGTTAAATAATGTCGCTAACTCGCTCTAAATTGGACTTTGATTGAAAATCAAGAAGTTGGTCGTTTGCCT
>NZ_JAXVAE010000172.1:0-3052 GCF_037460745.1 Hallella sp.
ATACAAAAGGAGGGTGCACCATAAATGACCATAGTCAATTATGACACACCCTCTTATTTATGATCAGACGGTCATCAGACCGTTAGAAACGGTTGGGGCTACTTCGTATTCAGGCGCAAGCCCACATTGAGGCTGAAGCCTAAGGGATGGTCGGTGTAGGACGACTCCACCCCACTGCCGTTCTTAAAGTGACAACTCAGGCCGGGCTCGGCATAGAAACTCACCATGGGCGAAAGCTTCAGCGCAATACCCGCAGCGACATTAAGACTCAGCACTGGACGGCTCTCCTTCACCTTCTCACTGCTGTTGTCGGTAGAGAACGTTCCCTTCACCAGTTTCTCCATCTCGCCTCCTGCCGTGGCATAGACGTTGAAACGGCGATTGCTCCACACATCATAGCTCACACCAATCGGCACTCCTATATAATGAAGGGCTTGAGAGCCAGTGATGCTGTTGCCATTCGACGAATCCTCAAAGTCCGACTTGAGATAGGCATAGTTCAAGCCGGTTTGCAGGCTCCAGCGATGGCCCAGGGGCACACGCACCGAGAAGCCTACCTTGACGGGCTGATGGTGCTTGGAGCGAAGCTCGGTTGACTTGGCATGTCCCAGTCCAGGCACCAATGTGGTGCCGGTTTCTCCCACAGAGGTATCGAAGGGCGAAGTGTAGCACAGGTCGGAATAACGACCGCCAGCCATGCCGCTTAGGTTCATGCTGGGCATGCCCGACAGATGGGCACCCACTTCCACAGCCCGACTACGACTCGCATGGGTCTGAAGTTCAGGCTCACGGGCGATATATCGAGTTGTGCGAACGTCTTGTTGCTGACGGGCCTTTGTGCGCGGCTGTACGGATGATCGCGGTTCCACCCTCTCCTCGGCATGCTCCTCAGCAACGCACACAGGCTCCTGCGACGCATCGACCATGGCCACCACCGGTGGATCGGAAAGGGCACACGTAGCCTCTTCGTGTTGCGCCACAAGACTCTCGGCCTCACGCCGTCTCTTGGCTACCGTCTCGACAGCCTGGGCCACCCATCCGCTAACCGACGCCACGGGCTGCGTGGTCGGGACCATCGCAGATGCGGCCTCACGAGACTGACTTACGGACCGTGGCGTTCCCAGGTCCATAACGGTTTGTTGGGCCAGGGGTTGCTGAGGCTCCTGTTGATGGGGAGGCATCAGGCACACGCCAATGGCGGCCACCACAGCCACCGATGCAGCCACTGCTCCCCATCGGCGCGCACGCATGCTAATGATGTGGGCCTTCCGTTGTCCATAGGCAGGTTGCAGACCCCGACGCGCCATCTCTTTCTTGATGTCGCCAAGCAGACCCTCGGGCGCACTATGCTGTGCGTCGTTGAGAAGCCTGTGTGTGTCGTTTGTCCATTTCTTATTCATTGCCTATGCGATTTATAGTTCTTGATGATACAGGCGAGCATATTCTTTGCCCGATGCAGTTGCGAGGCCGAGCTGTCGGGCTTAATGCCAAGCAACTGGGCGATCTCCTTGTGACTCTTTCCTTCCACGATATAGAGGTTGAGCACCGCCCGATAGCCGTCAGGCAACTGCCTGATGAGACGCGTCATCTCCTCACTGGTAAGGTCATCGGTGTCGGGATCGTCATCGGGGAGGTCAGGCGGATCGGCCTCCATCCTATCGATGGGCGACCGCTTGCGTTGCCGCAGGAACAGCAGACTCTCGTTCACAACGATTCGTCCCATCCATGCCTTAAGCGATCCCGATCCGCGATAGTCGAAGGCGTCGATGGTGGTGAAGATCTTAATAAAGGCTTCTTGCAACACATCCTTCACGTCATCATCGTCAGACAAGTAACGAACGCAGATGGCAGTGAGGTATGACGCATATTCGGCATATAACTCATCCATGGCCGAGGCGTCGCCCCGGCGGAAGAGATTCAGGATATCTTGTTCTTTGTTTCGTCCGAATATGCGCATATCAGGATGCAAAAGTAGTCTTTTTATGTGACTCCCACACCATTTAGCCTCATCTTTCTACACAAGAAATACCTCGCAAGTGAAAACCTTGCATGAAAGACGTCGAAAAAAAATAATTGTTTTTTTTGAGCCACCAATGCAAGGTTTGGCCCATCGAAGCATTTGAGTTAACGAACCGATGAGGTAGAACCAGTATAAATAATCAATAATAAACAAACAAGAAAATGAAAAAGTTAACGCTCATCTCTTTGATGATTTGCTGCTTGGCAGCTATTGGGCTCACTTCGTGCAACAACGATGTGGAATACAAGGGACTCACCAACGAACAGAAGGCCGAGGCCTTCAACACCGTGAAGGGCTCGTACAAGGGCGACCTCATCTACCCCGCTATCAACCCGAGCAACAAGACCGATGTGACCGACACCCTGCAGATTTCGTGGCAAATGAACAGCGACTCGGTGATGACAATCCGCAACTTCCCCGTGGAGCTGCTGGCTTCCAACATCACCAACACCGAGTTGGCTAAGGCCCTACGCAAGCAGCAACCCCGCGACTGGAAGTGCTACATCAACTTCACTCAGGTACAGCCCGTCACCTTCTTCATCAACCCCACGTTGCAGAGCTTCTCACTCAACTATAACGACAAGGACCACGTGGTGCAGATTGCCATGCTCGGCAACGACATCTACTCATTTGGCATGTACAACTCCAGCAAGAAGATGATGCAGATGCAGATTGTGGAGGCAGCCGTTTACGTGAACGGCATCTTGCAGCGCGGCATGCTGAAATCGGCTGTGCCCTTCATCCTCAGCGGAACCAAGCAATAAGCAACCGCAAAACTACCATAATTATTTCTGTGGCAAAAGTTCCAAGCGTCGCTGACAGCGTTTGGACGTCCCAAGCCCGACAGTCCATGTGATTGTCGGGCTTTTTTAGGAAAAGCCATGTTTGAACGATCTACAAAGCCATGTTGGGATGATCTATAAAGCCATGTTTGAACGATCTACAAAGCCATGTTGGGACGATCCATTCATGATTCTACATTAGTACTGATGCGATAAAATCGCATAGTTATTAAAATTCATCAAATAAAGT
>NZ_JAXVAE010000173.1:0-13377 GCF_037460745.1 Hallella sp.
ACTTTATTTGATGAATTTTAATAACTATGCGATTTTATCGCATCAGTACTAATTCTTAATAGTAACGTAAGAATTTACATATTATTACATTTTTATGTTCCCAAGCCATTCGTCGGTGCCATAGCCTACCCTTGTGCTCCTATTAGAACGACACGTTACGCCTGTCCACTCTCCAGGATTTGCCTCAGGAGATAGGTGGCGTTTTGGTTCTTCGCAACACCAGGGGTTACCTTATAAGAATAGGTGACACGCTCACCCAATTCGATTTCAAAACAATAGTTGTGGAACCGTGAGGGTTCACGGTCGGCCATCTCGGAGAGTTTGAGGTCGTGGGTGGCAATGATGCCGGCCACATCCTTATGACTGATGGCCTCAAGAAACATGCGACTGCCATTGAGCTTGTCGGCCGAATTGGTGCCTTTCAGTATCTCATCGAGGATGATGAGCGTGGGCAGGGGCTGCCCGTCATGGCCCACGACATTGTGGCCGCAAAAGGCGATGAGCTGCTTGAGCCTCAACAGTTCGGCGTTGAAATAGCTGATGCCGCGACTGAGGTCGTCGCTGGTTCGCATGCTGGAGAAGAGTTTGAAGCGACTTACGGACAGGCGCTCGGCAAACACAGGCATACCGGTCATGGCCAACACATAGTTGACGCCGATGGCTCGCAAGAAGGTGGACTTGCCAGCCATATTGGCTCCTGTGACAATATAGAAGTTGCGGTCTTCGATGCGGAAGTCGTTGCGCACGGCCTTCGCACCCAAGAAGGGATGCCACAGACCGCGAGCCTCAAAGGTCAGCGTGCTGGTGGCCACCTGTTCGGGCCATACCGTGGCGGGGTGGTTGTATCGAAGGGTGGCCACGGTGACCTCCACATCCTTGCGAACCATGCGATCCATCCACGCTTCCACCTCGTCGGCGCCCTGCTCGCGCCACTTGGCAAAACGCCTGACGACGAGCATGTCGCTGAGGTAGAACGAGTCGGTGAGCAACAGACCAAGGATATTGCCACGCTTATCGAGATCGTTGAGCAAGCCATTCAATTGAGAGAAGGATGGGATGCGGGTAGGCGTCAGAAGCGAGACGACCGACACCAACTGGCGCATCTGCCCATGCAGGCGATCGAGAGCGCCCCCAATGTGGCGTAAGTGAGCGTTGCACAAGGCATAGGCCAAGAAGAAATGGAGGGTTCCCCACCACATGGGCAACATGGCGTCGACCCGCCCCATCACGGCCGCAATCACGCTAACGAGGAAGGCCACCACATCGATCCGCACCAGCAACGCTATCCAAGGCGACGTGAGGAAAGCGGGAATAGGCAACTGAAGAACAGCCATGAGCGACTGACGGATAGCCTCCGTATCAATCTTGCCCCGGGATCCCTTGGCGATAAACGCCATGCGGAACGACACATCGGCTGCCAAACGATCAATTTCCTCAGGCGTGGCGCCAATCGGCTGCAAGTCGCGAAGCCGCTGGGCTAGGGCATCACTGCCTCCCGTCGACACCGTTCGGCACATGCGCTGGTACAGACCGTCGGAGCCAAACAGGTCGAGGTCGAAACTGAAAGCATGATGGGCATCCACATAACGGGCGCCATCGTCGAAAGCGCCATGGTCGCCACATTGCGCCTGGGCTTCACGCTCGTAGGCCGTGCGAAGGTCTTCCTCATCGCATATGCGCTCATCATTGCGCACATCGAGCCTACGCACAGCCAAGTAGACCACCAGCGACACGAGTGAGAGGCCCACCTCTGTCATGCGCCAACCACTGTGGCTCGTTTGTGTGGCACCCACCATAAGGGCGAAAAAGGCTATGAAAGCCACTATTTCGACCACAACAAAGCCACGGCCACGCGCCCGTAACGCGCTCACCTGTCTGTCATAACGCTCCGCATGAGCGGTGTAGAACTGTTCAAGAGTCATCGGCAAAAGGATTGGGGTTACGGTTGGTCATTGGTTTCTACCACCTCATTCTCAGGCAACAGCACGGCGCCCACCTGCTTCTTGCCATCCATCATGATGCGCAATGGGCGGTCGAAGCGCACATGGCGCACCAATGCCGTCTCTTCCACGGCAGGCATCTGGTCGAGAATTTCCTTACGGAACAAGCCTCCCTCACCGGGGCGATTGGTATCGATAGTAAAATAGCCCACACCAAACGACGTGAGGTTCTGGAAGAAATGGGTGCCCTGACTGGGATCGACACGATAGTTGCGAAGCACCAACTCGACGATGACACGCGCGGCAGAGATATGGGGCCACTTAACGGGCACGCCAAGCCACGAATCGCTGGAGCCCCAACGGCCGGGGCCCACAAGCACATAGTTGCGGCCCTCATCGAGGAATTTCTGGTTGATGCGCTCTATATCGGAAGCCACGGCGGGATTGTGCATCGCCGTAAACTGGTCGTCGTACTTCACGTAAACCACATCGGTCACATCGTCGCTGATGCCATGGCCTAACGAGTTGTTGCTGCGCAACAGGCACTCTTCATCGGGGAGCGCCGCCACATCCTCCACAAGCGTCTGCTTAGAGTCGACTATGGGGCGGATCTGCAACAAGTAGAACTCACCGGTCTTGTCGGCATTGAGGTTGCAAGCAAACTCGATCTCAACGGGCCGACGCATGGCCTCTGCTCCATACTTCATCGACATCTGGAGTATCTGGGGCAAGGGGAAAACGTCGTGTTGCAACACACCGCAGAAGGATATGATCTTTCGCCCACCCTCATAGAGACCGTCACGAATGACCTGATCATAGGGATCGAAGGTCGAGGCGATATATTGCAACGAGCCTTCCTTGTCGGCTTCCTTCACCTTGAGCTTGAGGATATTGAATCCGTCATCAACCTTGAAATCGGCGCCCACATGCTTCATGTCGAGCGCATAGAAGTGGGTCTGGGTCTCACGGAGAGCTATCTCCATCTCACTCATCTGCAACACCTGGGCGGGATGGTAGGGCGACACGCGCAGGGTCTGTCCACCATCCACAATATACTTGCCAAGGCCCAGGGCCAACGAGGCGATGCCCTCCTCGGTCGTCTCGTCGCCTATGGGGTAATAGTTGAGACTGCGAAGCACGCCCGATATGTTGGGGTAATAGTGATCGCCATAGCTCTTGCCCACCACCTCCTGAAGGATGACGGCCATCTTCTCCTGATCGATGACATTGCTTGTGGCAGTCATGTATGCTTTCGAGTCGCGATAGTACACAGAGGCGTAGACACTCTTGATGGCGGCGGCCAACATGTGGAGCATCTCGTACTTATCCTCCAGGTAGGGAATCATATAGGTGTTGTAAATACCGGCGAAAGGCTGGTAATGACTGTCCTCAAGGAGCGAGCTGGAACGGATGGCGATAGGACTCTTCGTGGCTTCGAAGAAGGTAAAGAAGTCGTCGATGTAACTGTCGGGCAACTGAGCACGGAGGAAGTGTTGCAGGATGACATCGTCGGGGGCGTCGCTCAAGGCAATCTCGTAGAGGTTGTTTTGCTCCATGAACTGGTCGAAGACATCGGTACAGAGCACCACGGTTTTGGGTATGCGCACGCTGGCCCCAGGGTACTGATTGAACTGGGGATGGGTCTTCACCACATTGTCGAGGAAAGCCAAGCCACGGCCCTTGCCGCCAAGCGAACCGTCGCCAATGCGGGCGAAATGGGCATACTTGTCAAACTTACCACGGTCGAACACGGCCACCACACCAATATTCTTCATGTGGCGATACTGCACGATGGCGTCGAAGATAATCTGCCTATGGGCATCAACATCCTGCAACTTGTGCCAAGTGACGTGTTTCAGGAAGTTGGCCACGGGGAAGATAGCGCGAGCCGTGAGCCAACGACTCATGTGGTTGCGTGAGATGTGATAGAGCATGGAGTCGCGCGGTATCTTGAAGATATTGTCCTGCAAGTCTTTCAAACTACGGATGCGTGTGATGACGGCATGCGTCTTCGGGTCGCGGAAGATGAAGTCGCCAAAGCCCATGTGCTCCTCCAACAAGTGGCGTAGGTCGACACTGAGCATCTTCGAGTTCTTATCGACAAAGCGGAAGCCCTCGCGCTCAGCCCGTTCACGGTTAGCCGACTCGGAACTCTCCATGATCAGCGGCAGGAACTCGTCCTCACGACGAATGGCCTCAAGCAACTTAAAGCCGGCCTCAGGGTCTTTCTCGAGCGACGAGGCGCCAGCGCCCACGATCTGCGAGCGCTTGGTGGAATGGTAAGGGAAGCGCACATCACTGATGACACCTAAGCAATTGTTCTTGTAGCGCTCATAGATGCCCAACGCCTCCTCGTAGGTTCGAGCCAGCACCACCTTGGGCCGGCCACGCATGCGAAGGTTGGCGGCATGACGGTTGAGGGCCTCAGTGGAGAAGTTCTTACTCTGTTGCAAGATGTAACCATACAGATTGGGCAAGATGGAACTGTAGAAGCGGATGGAGTCCTCCACCAACAGGATCATCTGCACACCCGCCTCCTTGATGTCGTGCTCCAGGTTCATCTTGTCCTCGATAAGCTTGATGATGGACATGATGAGGTTAGTGTTGCCCAACCAGCAGAAAACATAGTCGAAGATGCTAAGGTCCTCGTCTTGCATGCGGCGCGTAATGCCATGCGAGAAGGGCGTGAGCACCACGCAATGGATCTCAGGGAACTTGCCCTTGATGGCGCGCGCCACGGTGAAGGCATCGTTGTCGGCTGTACCGGGCATACAGATCACCAAGTCGATCTTGGTGGTGGCCAGCACCTCCTCAGCCTCAGCGATAGTCGACACCTGCGTGAACGTGGGCGGATAACGAAGCCCAAGCTCCATGTATTCGTTGAAAATCTTCTCTTCCACGCGGCCATCGTCCTCGAGCATAAAAGCGTCGTAGGGATTGGCCACGATGAGCACATTGTAAATGCGACGCATCATCAAGTTGACAAACGTCACATCTTTTAGGATAAATTTATTCCACTCTTGCGGTATTTGGCTCTCCATGATAATATTGCGTAAGATTGACGCCGCTAAGTTACCACTTTTATTTCAGCCCACAAAAGCATTCAGAAGAAAGATGATAATCAACAAACATGCGACAAGCCTTCCGCAGCCCTCCATCCGCCCAGTGGGCACCGGAAGGAGCCACAACAAGAGAAGGGTAAAATAGTAAGTGCTCGTACACTGTGCGCACCATAACTTTGCTAAGCATCAGCATTGCTACGAAATAGGGTCATGGCAAGCAGGACGAGTAGACCTCCCAAACAAGTCGAAGTGTCGACAATGGAAGAACGACATGCGGAAACAACATATAAACAAGGTAGGAATTGGCAAGACGCTCAGCCCTTCGAGAGGTCGCGAACAACCACGAAAACACACCACAAATCGACCTTGCGGAATAAATTACAAAGGGCACAAACATACGTTATCGCACACAAACATTAAAAAATAACAAAATGCAACCGAGGGCAATAAATTTTTCCAAAAACATTTGGAAGCTATTGAATAAAAGACTATTTTTGCGGTGTCAATCATGACATAATGAAACGCGAAGGAGGAGCCAACCTTATTAACCTTTAACATTAACATGCGACAAACGGGCAAAACCGCGACCGCAAAGAACTATTACTACTATGGAAGTTGAAAAAATTATGCAGCAACTGGAGCAGAAGCATCCAGGCGAGTCTGAATTTTTGCAGGCTGTTCGTGAAGTGCTCATCTCAGTAAAGGACGTCTACAACCAGCATCCCGAGTTTGAGAAAGCAAAAATCATGGAGCGCATGGTGGAGCCTGAGCGCATCATCACCTTCAGAGTACCATGGGTGGACGACAAGGGTGAAGTGCAGGTCAACATCGGCTACCGCGTGCAGTTTAACAGCGCCATTGGCCCATACAAGGGTGGTCTGCGCTTCCATGCATCGGTGAACCTCAGCATCCTGAAGTTCCTCGGCTTCGAACAGACATTTAAGAACGCACTCACAACTCTGCCCATGGGCGGTGGCAAGGGTGGCTCAGATTTCTCACCTCGCGGCAAGAGCGACGCTGAGATCATGAGATTCTGCCAGAGCTTCATGCAGGAGTTATATAAATACGTAGGTCCCGAGACCGACATCCCCGCTGGCGACATCGGCGTAGGTGGACGCGAGATCGGTTACCTCTTCGGTGAATACAAGAAGTTGACCAGCATGTTCAAGGGCGCTACCCTTACAGGTAAGGGCCTGGAGTACGGCGGCAGCATCCTGAGACCTGAGGCTACAGGTTACGGAGCTCTCTACTTCGTTCACCACATGCTCGACACACGCGGCATCGACATCAAGGGCAAGACCATCGCCGTTTCTGGCTTCGGCAATGTGGCTTGGGGTGCTGTGCAGAAGGCTACCCAGCTGGGTGGTAAGGTCATCACCATCAGCGGACCCGATGGATACATCTACGATCCAGACGGCATCAGCGGTGAGAAGAACGACTACATGTTGGAGCTCCGCTCAAGCGGAAACGACATCGTGAAGCCTTACGCCGACAAGTTCCCCGGCTCTACATTCTATCCTGGCAAGAAGCCTTGGGAGCAGAAGGCCGACATCTATCTGACCTGCGCTACCCAGAACGAGCTCAACGGCGAGGACGCACAGAAGATCCTGGCACAGAAGCCTGTTTGCGTGGCCGAGGTGAGCAACATGGGTTGCACAGCAGAGGCTGTGGAGGCTTTCGTGAAGGCCGAGCAACTCTTCGCACCGGGTAAGGCCGTCAACGCTGGTGGCGTGGCAACGTCGGGCCTCGAGATGAGTCAAAACATTATGCGATTGCAGTGGAGCGACAAGGAAGTCGACGAGAAGCTGCACTTCATCATGAAGAACATTCACGAGCAGTGTGTGAAGTATGGCACAGAGCCTAACGGATACATCGACTACGTGAAGGGCGCCAACATCGCCGGCTTCATGAAGGTGGCCAAGGCCATGCTTGCACAGGGCATTGTGTAAGAAGGGCAGCTGCCATCGCGTACAAACCATAAATATTGTGAAATATAGAAGAGTACTATTTTTAGGAATCATATCAGTAATAGGTCTTACCCCTGTAGAGGCACAAACTCATAGGGGTAAGGCCTCTTATTATTCGAAAAGGGCGACAGGTGCGCGCACCGCAAGCGGCGAACGGCTGCATCACGACAGTCTGACGTGCGCCCATCGCAAGTATCCATTCGGCACACTCCTGAAGGTGAAGAACGTGTCGAACGGCAAGGAAATCATCGTCAAGGTGACCGACAGAGGCCCCTACGGACGAGGAAGAATCATCGATCTCAGCTATGGCGCCGCAAAAGCCTTGGGCATGTTGTCGCAAGGTGTTGCCATGGTGGAGGTGAGGCGGACCGACGGCCCCAACCCACCCTATCGCATGGACGAGGTGGAACGCGGACTACCCGACTTCGAGTTTGACTTTTCCAAGGCGGCCTACAGCTTCATAGACGACTGGAAAGGTAACGAAGAGGAGGTGGACCATGGAATGACCGAAGAGGAACGTCTCATGGAAAAGAAAATGCCTACTGCAAAGCAATCGCAGGAAAAACGGCGAAAAATACTCGCCCGACACAACGCCAACCTACATGCAACGGGCGAAAGCGGCGAGAAGGCGCAAAGCACCTCCCACACCCCAAAGCATCAGGCATCCAAAGCCGCAACCCCACACCACGCAAACAAGCACTTAGCTGCCACGAAGGGCGGCAAGCAACAAGCCCATAAGGCCAACGAGAAAAACAAGGAGAAAGACCCCACGTTCTGGAGCAGCGTCTTCGACGACGTGAAGAAATGGTTCGGCGACGGAAAGAACAACGACTAAGCCCAAATCGGCACGCATGCCGATTGGGAACCCCGAATTGGACTACCCACAACTTCATCATAAAAAAGCAAATGCGCTGAGAACTCAAAAGAGAACTCAGCGCATTTTCGATATATAACAGGGACGTTGCACCTTGCGGCACAACTTGCAACTACCTTATTTTACCGTCGGAATGTTAAACTCGGTCACCTTAGAGATATGAGTGTTTCCTTGGATGACACTCACGCAAAACTTAGCGGATCCATTCTTCAAACGACCATCGGCCTTGACCATGGCCGTATAGCGGATGCCCTTACCGGGTTGAATCTGCTCCACGTGCATGTTGGGCGACACGAAGATATGCTTGTTGCCTGTAGCCTCAACCACCGTGGGCTGGATGTCGTAGACCGTCCGCGGACCACGGTTCATCACCTCAAAGATAATCTTGCAGAGCTCTCCGCGCTCTATCTGCCCATTCTGGTTGGCGTCTACGAAGCGAGCGTTTACGATCTCAAGCGTAGGAGTGTACGAAAAGCCCTGGGCCATCTCGTCCACACCCGACTGCAACGGCATGGTGGTCTCAGGCTGCTGGGCGGTATAGTCGCCCGTATAGTCGGATGAGTTGAAATCATAGATGCGATCGTCGCCACTATTGGTAGCATCGAAACCGCTGCCATAAGTGTCGTCGGTGGCCACATCGTTCCAGTCGGAATGCGACGCCACATCCCCCACGCCGTTCTCGGCATGGCGACGATGGGCACGCGAAGCCGCACGCTCAGCCTTATCGCGCTTATACTGGTCCAGTTCCTCTTGCTGCTTTTGGTCTTTGGCCTGGCCGATGGCACCACCCACGATGGCACCGCCCGCCATACCCACAATGGTTCCAATATCCGAGCCACGCGGACCACCGGCTATGCCGCCAATGGCTGAGCCCAAGACACTACCCAACGTGGTGCCGGTGTAAGCACCGGCACCCGCGTAAGTATCGCAACCACTAAGCAAGAGAGTGGCTGCCATCATGACAATGATTGGCTTTTTCATTAACCTTCATCTTATTAACCTTTGGCAAAGATACAAAATAACGGCCAAAAGCAAGGGCTAAAATCCCTAAAATCGAATAGGGAAATCCCCACAATCGCTCCTTTACAAGCAATTGCCCCCAGGGCTACCCCCACACTTCCTCCACGATCTCGCGCACAAGGGCCAGCTTGGACCACTGTTGCTCCTCGGTCAGTTTGTTGCCAATCTCGCACGAGGCGAAGCCACACTGCGGGCTCAGGCTAAGACGGTCAAGGGGCACATACTTGGCGGCCTCGCGGATGCGGGCAATAACCGTCGCCTTATCCTCTAACACAGGCGACTTCGTGGTGATAAGTCCCAATACCACGCCTTTCTCGGGCGTGACCAGCTTGAGCGGCTCAAAGCCTCCTGAGCGTTCGTCGTCGTATTCCAGGTAATAGGCATCCACATTCTCCTTCGCAAACAGCCAGGGGGCCACAGGATCGTAGGCTCCCTTCGTGGCGTAGCACGAGTGGTAGTTGCCACGGCACACATGGGTGTTGACGGTCAATCCTTCGGGCTTGTCCTCAATGGCGAGGTTGTTCACCTTGAGGTATTGGAGGGCTTCGTGCTCAAGGGTGAACCCTGAGCCTGCCATCGACTTCCAAAAATCATCGTCGACAATCATGCCCCACGTGCAATCGTCGAGCTGAACGGTACGGCAACCGGCCGCATACACCTCATGGAAAAAGGTGCGATAGGCAGCGGCGATATCCTGCAGGAGCTCTTCGGTGTTGGGATAATACTCGCGCGTGTTGCGGGTGTTGTCGCCACGAAACAGCTCGGCCAGAAACTGTGCGGGGGCGGGAATGGTCAACTTTGCCTCAACACCATCCTCCTCAAACTGCTTGACATACAGGAAATCTTGGATAAACGGATGGTTCTCGCCCGAGATCCTGCCCGTGAGGCGCAGTGAGCCGTGGGTGGTCTCCTCGCCGTGGAACTGGTAACCATGGTCGAGCTCGATGTGCTCCACCCCGTTCAATCCCCACATAAAGTCGAGATGCCAATAACTACGCCGAAACTCTCCGTCGGTGATGTAGTGCAAACCACACGCCTTCTGCTTGGCCACTACGTCGGCAATCTCGCGATCCTCAACCTCACGGAGCGTCTCGGCGGAAATCTCACCAGCCGCAAAACGAGCGCGCGCTTCCTTCAACGCAGCGGGACGAAGATAACTGCCTACGGCTTCAAAATGTGTGTTTCTAAGGGTACTCATAATCATGATTTGTTTGAATTGTTATTGAATGATGGGCGCAAAATTACAAAGCAGACATTTAATCACCAAATATTCTTGCGTATTCGGAAATATTTCCTAATTTTGCGGTTATAACAAATGTTTCTCAGAATATTATTCTTCCAAAAATGACAAATCAAGAATCGCTCGACGAGACAGACATCAAGATTCTTAAGCTATTGCAGCAGAACTCACACATGACAGTAAAGGAGTTGGCGGCGCGGGTGCACCTGTCCACATCGCCCACGTTCGAACGGCAAAAGCGATTGGAGCGCGAGGGATATATCAAGCGCTACACGGCCGTGGTCGACCATCACAAGATGGGACACAACGTCATCGTGCTATGCAACATTCGACTCAAGCAACACACACACGACTTGATTCAACAATTCATGGACACGGTTCAATCGATAGACCGAATAACGGAGTGCTACAACACCACCGGCGACTACGACTTCCAAATCAAGGTGTATGCGCACGACATGAAAGACTACCAAGACTTCATGCTCAACACCCTGGGAAACATCGACTGCATAGGAAGCTTGCACAGCATCATCGTTATCGGAGAGATCAAAGACTCACATTACATTCCCGTAAGCAAAAAGAGATAAGCACCAAGCGATACCAACACATCCCAAGCGTCGCTTCACACCCAAAGGGAGCATCGCCCCACGTAGCCTCATGCCAAAGCCGCACCCTACGTTACCAAAAAGCGCAACAAACTATACATCAATCTACATTGTTGTTTTCAACCAACGCCCATTGTGCCTCCAAATACGCGATTCTCGCATATTTTTGTAACCACCTCACGTTCAGAACGTTATCACACAATAGCATTATTCCGCACACGACCACCCACAACAAGCACTACGAAAGATGCCTTTTCGCATTGCGAAACATGCCCAGCGGCAGCGCGAAAGACGCCAAACGGTGTCTCGGTTAGCCATGTTTCGAAACTCGAAAGATGCCTAACCGCAAGCGGTAATCTCACTTGGGACGTATCGAAAGGGAAAAAACGACTTTTCCGCGCTCTATTTCGCGCAAAAATCCAACACAACTTTTCCACCAAATATCCCTACAGCACCAGATGGTCTTACGGGTGCTTACCATGTCATAAGAAGGGTGCAGTATCTGCGCCATCATTGTGAGCGAGGAGTATTCCACATGAGTATCTGCACTGAGAATGATGACGAGAAGGTTTGGAATACGGAAAGACTGTTCCTTACATTATAATATGAATGCTATGCTTTTGAAGCAAATTAAAAGAGATGGAATATATGCTTGACGAAGAAGAATAAAATATCGGTCAAGCAAATGCCAGTCATTCATTGGCTTGTCTTTGCTTGACCGATATTTCATCTCTCCACTTTCCATTCTGTGATGTTTCTTTCGTCTTTTACATCGAAGCCAATCCCTACTTTAATAGTCTTCTTGTTGCTCATGGCGAAAGCGTCAGCATAATGGTTTGCGTTTATCTGGGCGAGAGCTTCATCGGCAGTATTGCCAAATTTCAATTCCATGATGTAAATGCTGTCTTGTGTCTCCAGCGTTATGTCTGTACGACCTTTTGACGTTCGTTGTTCCACAAGAATACGGTAGTCGGTAAGCAGGGAGAACACTACATACATGAGCTGTTGGAAATGTCCCTCGTATTTGGTATTCTCACAATAGGGCACAGTGGCAAGGAACGTACGGAACAGCTCCAATGCCCCGTCGATATCACCATTCTTTATCAGAACCGACATTTGGGCAATGGCGACCTTTCCCCTCTGTGAGCTTCGCGTCAGATAGTTGGGCAACAGACTCTTGAATAACCCTATGCGTATTTCCTTGTTGGGGATGCCCAACTCATAGAGGTTGGTCTCCTCGTCATAGTCCTTAATAGTAACATAGCCACTCTGATATAACAGAGGAACTATCGACTCCATCGTCTCAGTAGGAGCATCAAAGTCGGATACGTCAGCCATCTCACTTTCGCCAATATCCATTGGTGTAGTTCCAAACTTCCGCATCATCTCTATCAAGAACGTTGGTGTGCCAGAACCAAACCAATAAGCCCCTATTTTCTCTTTTGAGAAACAGTTCAGCAGACTATAAGGATTGAATATATCGGGCGACGGATATGTGAAATGGTAACCGTCGTAATTGTCCTTCAGTTGTTGTATGGCATTTTCTCTTGTGATTGACAACTTTTCAGCAAGCCGATCAATGTCGTCAGACATTTGTGTGAGCAATTCTTCCTTGGTAATGCCACAAATGCCAGCATAGGCTTCGTCCATACTGATATTGGTGATGTTGTTCAGTTCGCTGAATATGCTGAGCTGCGAGAATTTAGTTATACCCGTAAGGAACACGAAGCGTAGCATAGGCTCACACTGCTTCAACGGACTGTAGAAGTTGCGCATAAGATGCCGCAAGCTTTCAAGCCGTTCGTCTTGATGAACCACATCCAACAAGGGAGCGTCATATTCGTCGATAAGCACAACCACTTGCTTGCCTGTCTTTTTGTAGACAGAAGCTATAAGATTTGCCAAACGCACATTAGCGTCCACAGCATTACACTCAACGCCGAACCTGCGTTCGTTATCTTTAAGTATAAAGTCGAGATATCTGTTCAGTTGGTCTTCTTCCTGATGTTTGCCACCCGAAAGGTCGAAATGAAGCACAGGATATTCAGCCCACTCGTTTTCCAAATTGTCTATTGCCAACCCCTTGAAGAGTTCCTTGCGACCTTCAAAATAGCTCAGCAATGTGGAAACAAGAAGTGACTTGCCGAATCTGCGTGGACGACTCAAGAAGAAGTATTTGCCGTCAGAATTCGCCATACGGTATATATAGGCAGTCTTGTCTATATAAAGATTGTCATTCGTGCGGATTTCCGAGAAAGTCTGTATACCTATGGGATATAATTTTCTTGTCATACTCGCGGGTTGTTTTTATCACGATGCGAATATACAAAAAATATCTGATGTGTTAGAATGAACATCTCAATTATTTTTGTAAATTTGCCACCACATTGCTGTTATTATATTAACAGACGTAAATCATAAATAAATTTCCACGCATGGGTTTTGCTTATGAAAACGCTCTTCGGTATCTTGGCTTATTGCATATTTGCAACATGCGTCTATTCTCAAGAGGTGGCGGACACGGTAAGTGTGCGTGTGCAGTATTATGCATTGTATAAACACACGCAGGAACAAAAGGAAGCGTATGATGATATAAATCTGTTGGATATAGGGCGACATTCGTCTCGGTTTTATAGCCAACGGTTTGAGCGGTTTCTGCATCTGCGTGA
>NZ_JAXVAE010000174.1:0-31590 GCF_037460745.1 Hallella sp.
AACATAGAAAGCGAATTGATATAATCGTTTTACGATTACCAATTTGAACGAATTTTGGCTAACGCAATTAGGAAAATTCGAAAATTCGATAAATTCGTTGTTACGCCGTCTGAGGCTAAAAGAAAAACCATTCGGGGTGAGAGAAATTCGATCAGACGCGGTCGCCGTCTGAGGCCAAAGCTATTAGAAGTAGTACGCACTTCAAGTCACTCCAAATGTCGGATGATCCTCATTTTTCCTTCGATCTGTTTGCCTTTGGTGGTTTGCAAGATGCGCCTTGTCGGACCGATGGTCTCCGCCCTCCGCTTGTTGGATATTATAACCAAAAAGCGTGCCTGCTTTTTCGGTTGTTCCAGCGAGCGATTTTGCCGTTTTTTCGGTCCCGTCATCCCAAATCGTTGGCATGATGTTGCGGTTAGGCATGTTTGGTGTTGCGAAAGATGCCTTTCGGCGCCTCGGTTGGGAAGGTATCGTCTTGCGGTTAGCCATGTTTCGAGGCGCGAAACATGCCTAACCGCAAGGTGGAATATGAAAATTGGAGAGTGAAATATTAAGTTATTGGCGCAACGTGCTGACTGATAGATAGTTACGAAAACACGCCGAGAATCGCGTATTTGCTCCCAATATTTCCGTCGTCGAAAAGAAACGTGTAGTTTATGGTATAGATTGTTGGGATTATTCAGTCGCCTTTTGCGTCGTAATATGCCCATTATTACTACTTATGTTCTATAACGTGCGCTATCCTGTGAAATGTATAAGCGGTGTTGTATCCAGCAGTTCACACTCTCATTGTTCACTCCCTGTCCCATTACGCTTCAGTTGCCGTAAAACCTTCTTACACTG
The DNA here is from genome assembly GCF_037460745.1 of Hallella sp. Lineage (NCBI taxonomy): Bacteria > Pseudomonadati > Bacteroidota > Bacteroidia > Bacteroidales > Prevotellaceae > Hallella > Hallella sp. The sequence goes on from NZ_JAXVAE010000174.1 coordinate 844, forward strand.
TCAAAATACGGTAAACAAATGCTAAAAAGCCCGTTTGGCTTGGCTTTTCGCTCAAAAATTTATATTTTTGCATACTTAAAGGCATTCAACATCAAGAATTTATAACATTCATGGCAGTAGAAATACGCAAGGTCGAGACAGAGAAAGATCTCAAGACCTTCATCGATTTTCATTACGATTTGTATGCGGGCAGTCCCTATGATGTGCCCAATTTGTATATCGACGAAAAGAATACGTTTGACAAGCATAAAAATGCCGCCTTCGACTTCTGCACGGCCGAGTACTACCTGGCCTACAAGGACGGCAAGGTGGCAGGCCGCGTGGCCGCCATTATCAACTACCGCGTCAACAAGCACTGGAACAGGCAGGACGTTCGCTTCGGATGGATCGACTTCATCGACGACCTCGAGGTGAGCCGCGCCCTCTTCGACGCCGTGGCCGCCTACGGTCGCGAAAATGGCATGACCGCCATGGTGGGTCCTCTCGGATTCAGCGACATGGACCCCGAGGGCATGCTTACCTGGGGCTTCGACAAGCTCGGCACCATGGCCACCATCTACAACTACGACTATTACCCCCGCCACATGGAGCAGATGGGTGGTTGGGCCAAGGACAACGACTATGTGGAATACTTCCTTCCCGTGCCCGACAAGGTGCCCGAGAAATACGCCAAGATAGCCAGCCTGGTGGAGAAGCGCTATAACCTCCACGTCAAGAAGCTCACCCGCAAGGATGTGTTTCAGGGCGGATGGGGCCGCAAGCTCTTCGAGATCATCAACGCCACCTACACCAACCTCTACGGCTTCGTGTCGCTCACCGACCGCCAGATCGACCAGTATGTCAAGATGTACATGCCCATGGTCGACCTCAACCTTGTGACCGTCATTGTCGACGGCAACAAGAACGACGCCGTGGCCGGCATGGGCATCACCATCCCCTCGCTGTCGCACGCCCTGCAGAAGTGCCGTCGCGGCCGCCTGCTGCCCACTGGTTGGTGGCATGTGCTGCGCGCCATCAAGTTCCACAAGACCGAGGGCGTCGACCTCCTGCTTGTGGGCTTCCTGCCCGAGTATCGCGCCAAGGGAGCCAACGCCCTGCTCTTCTCCGATCTCATTCCCCGCTACAACGAATACGGCATCAAGTGGGGCGAGTCGCAAGTGGAGATGGAGAGCAACGAAGGCGTGCAGGGACAGTGGGGCGCTCTCGACCCCATCAACCACAAGCGCCGCCGCTGCTACCGCAAGGAGCTGTAACGCCCCATCCACCCCACACCCCTGACGAAGACCCAACCCATGTTATCAAGACACACTATCATTTCATGAGCAACGACATAACCAACGAACCACAGTCGCAGGGCGCCGTACAGCCCACCGTCGACTATACCGACGACAACATTCGCCATCTCAGCGATATGGAGCATGTGCGCACCCGACCCGGCATGTATATCGGCCGCCTGGGCGACGGATCGCTGCCCGAGGACGGCATCTATGTGCTCCTGAAGGAGGTTATCGACAACTCCATCGACGAGTTTAAGATGAAAGCCGGCGACCGCATCGAGGTCGACATCGACGACGACCTGCGTGTTGCCGTGCGCGACTATGGCCGCGGCATTCCGCAGGGAAAGCTCGTGGAGGCCGTCTCTGTGCTCAACACCGGCGGCAAATACGACTCCAAGGCCTTCAAGAAGAGCGTCGGCCTCAATGGCGTCGGCGTGAAAGCCGTCAACGCCCTCAGCGCCCGCTTTGAGGTGAAGAGTTTCCGCGAGGGCAAGGTGCGCAGCCTCGTCTTCGAGCGCGGAAAGCTGATGAGCGACCAAACCGAGGCCAGCAACGACGAGAACGGCACCTACATCTACTTCGAGCCCGACAACACCCTCTTCAAGAACTACCTGTTCCATGGCGAGTTTGTGGAGACCATGCTCCGCAATTACACCTACCTCAACTCGGGGCTCACCATCATGTACAACGGCCGTCGCATCAAGAGCCGCAACGGTCTGGAAGACCTGCTTGTCGATGCCATGACCACCGATCCGCTCTATCCCATCGTCCACATCAAGGGCGAGGACATCGAGATAGCCTTCACCCATACCAACCAGTATGGCGAGGAGTACCACAGCTTCGTCAATGGCCAGCACACCACCCAGGGAGGAACCCACCAGAGCGCCTTCAAGGAGCATATAGCCAAGACCATCAAGGAGTTTTACGACAAGAGCTACGAGTATACCGACATCCGCAACGGCATTGTGGCGGCCATCGCCATCAATGTGGAGGAACCCGTGTTTGAGTCGCAAACCAAGATCAAGCTCGGCTCCACGCTGATGGAACCCGGTGGCGAGACCATCAACAAGTATGTGGGCGACTTCCTCAAGCGCGAGGTCGACAACTACCTGCACATCCACAAGGAGGATGTGGCCGACGTGCTTGAGAACAAGATCAAGGAGAGCGAGCGCGAGCGCAAGGCCATGGCCGGCGTCACCAAGCTGGCGCGCGAACGCGCCAAGAAAGCCAACCTCCACAACCGCAAGTTGCGCGATTGCCGCATACACTATTGCGATGCCAAGGACAACCGCAAGGAGGAGAGTTGCATCTTCATCACCGAGGGCGACTCGGCAAGTGGAAGCATCACCAAGAGCCGCGACGTCAACACCCAGGCGGTGTTCTCGCTGCGAGGCAAGCCTCTCAACTCCTTTGGCCTGACCAAGAAGGTGGTCTACGAGAACGAGGAGTTCAACCTCCTGCAAGCGGCCCTCGACATTGAGGACGGCCTCGACAACCTGCGCTACAACAAGGTGATCGTGGCCACCGATGCCGATGTCGACGGCATGCACATCCGCCTGCTCATCATCACCTTCTTCCTGCAGTTCTACCCCGAGCTCATCAAGAAAGGTCACGTCTACGTGTTGCAGACACCCCTCTTCCGCGTGCGCAACCGCCGCACGAAGGTCAAGAACAAGAGCATGGTGGCCGACTACGACAGTCGCATGGGCAAGGGCGAGAAGAAGAGCGACTTCATCACCCGTTACTGCTACTCCGACGAGGAGCGCGTCACCGCCATCCGCGAGTTGGGACCCGACCCCGAGATTACCCGATTCAAAGGTCTCGGCGAGATCTCGCCCGACGAGTTTGCCCACTTCATAGGAGTCGACATGCGCCTTGAGCAAGTAACGCTCCATAAGAACGACCAGGTGCAGAAGTTGTTGGAGTACTACATGGGCAAGAACACCATGGAGCGCCAAAACTTCATCATCGACAACCTGGTGATCGAAGAAGATATTCCCGAGGAGGAATAGGGGCTGGGCGGTGGCCCACGGCTGCCGCCAGCCCTCCCATCATAGTATATCCAGACAAACCATAACCATGACACACCTTCAACCTGCCATACGCCACCGCCGCGCCCCGCGTCGGTGTGGCTGCGAAAAGCCTTCGCGCCTTTTCGCGCTTGTTGTTACCCTCATTTTCGCCCTGCTTCCCTGCGCTTCGCTCCACGCCCAGCGTGGCAACCGCTCGTTGAACGACGAGCTGCTGCGTAAGTTGCAGATAGCCGAGCTGGCCATCAGCGAGCTCTATGTCGACTCCGTCGACCAGCCCAAGCTCGTGGAGGACGCCATACGCGGCATGCTCGAGAAGCTCGACCCCCACTCTTCGTATTCCACGGCCAAGGAGACGAAGGCCATGAACGAGTCGCTGGGCGGTTCGTTCGAGGGCATCGGCATCCAGTTTAACGTGCAAAACGACACGCTCCTCGTCATCCAGCCCGTCACTGGCGGACCGTCGGAGCGGGTGGGCATTCTGGCTGGCGACCGCATCGTGGCCGTCAACGACTCGGCCATCGCCGGTGTGAAGATGGCGCGCGATGAGATTGTGCGCCGCCTGCGCGGCCCCAAGGGGTCGAAGGTGAAGCTCACCATCGTCAGGCGTGGCATCAAGGACAAGCTCACCTTCACCGTTGTGCGCGACAAGATTCCCGTGAAGACCCTCGACGCCAGTTACATGGTTCGTCCCGGACTGGGCTATGTGCGCATCGGAAGCTTTGGCGCCACCACCTACAAGGAGTTTATGGAGGCGGTCAAGGCGTTGCAGAAACAGGGCATGGTCGACCTGGTGCTCGACCTGCAAGACAATGGCGGAGGCTACATGATCGCCGCCGTGCAGATAGCCAACGAGTTTCTCTCAAAGGGCGACCTCATCGTCTACACCGACGGGCGCCGTGTGCCGCGCAACGAGTATCGCGCACAAGGCAACGGCACCTTGCAGAACGGACGTGTGGTGGTGCTTGTCAATGAGTTCTCGGCCTCGGCCGCAGAGATTGTCACCGGTGCCATCCAAGACCACGACCGCGGCCTTGTGGTGGGCCGACGCTCGTTCGGAAAGGGACTGGTGCAACGTCCTGTCGACTTCTCCGACGGGTCGATGATGCGCATCACCATCGCCCATTATTTCACACCCTCGGGGCGCTGCATACAGAAACCCTACAAGAAGGGCGACCTGAAGGGCTACGAGCAGGAGCTCGACACCCGATACAAGCATGGTGAGCTGTATAGCGCCGACTCCATCCACTTCGCCGATTCGCTGAAGTTCCAAACGCTTCGGCGCCATCGCACGGTGTATGGTGGGGGCGGTATCATGCCCGACTACTTCGTGCCGCTCGACACCACCCAGTACACACGCCTCCACAGGCAACTGGCCGCCAAGGGCATTATCATCAAGGTCAACCTGAAGTATGTCGACAACCACCGCAAGCAGTTGCGCCGACAGTACCCATCGTTCCAAACATTCCTCAATAACTTCCAGGTACCGCAGAGCGTGATCGACGAGGTGATGGCCGAGGGAAAGAAAGAGAAGGTGGAGCCCAAGGACGACGACGAACTCAAGAAAACGCTGCCTCAGCTATGCGCACAGCTCAAGGCCCTCGTGGCCCGCGACCTGTGGGACATGAGCGAATACTTCCAGATCATCAACCAGCAGAACCACATCGTCGAGAAGGCCATCGAGGTCATGGGCGACGAGCAGGCCTGGAAGTAAGCGGCACAACCCCCTAACCTCACCGACATGGAACAGCTGTTGCACTACTGTTGGAAGCACAAGATGTTTCCGCTCGGAGCGCTCCACACCACCGACGGACAGCCGGTGGAGGTGATCGACGCGGGCCTGCACAACCGCAACGCGGGCCCCGACTTCTTCAACGCCAAGGTGAAGATTGGCGGCGAACTGTGGGTGGGCAACGTGGAGATACACGACAAGTCGACCGATTGGTTCCTGCATGGGCATGAGCGCGACGACCATTATAATAATGTTGTGCTCCATGTGGCCGGGGTGATCGACGCCGAGGTGCGCACCGCCAGTGGCCTCACGCCCCCGCAAATGCAGCTCGACGTGCCCGAGACGGTGCGGCGCAACTATGAGGAACTGCTCAAGGCCGACAATTACCCGCCCTGTTACAAGATCGTGCCGACCCTCTCGCGCATCAGGGTCCACTCGTGGATGAGTGCCCTCGAGACCGAGCGCCTCGAGCGCAAGACCGACGACATAGCCCGTCGGGCTGCCTGCTGCCAGAGTTCGTGGGAGGCCGCCTACTTCGTTACCATGGCCCGCAACTATGGCTTTGGCATCAATGGCGACGCCATGGAGCAGTGGGCCATGAACGTGCCGCTGGGAGCGGTGGGCCATCACCGCGACGACCTGTTCCAGGTGGAGGCGCTCTTCTTGGGCCAGGCGGGCCTTCTCGACCCACTGTCGATACCCGAACGGCACCGCGAGGCGGCGCTTGCCGACCCCTATTACCAGCGTATGGCCAGCGAATACAAGTACCTGGCGCATAAGTTTGGCCTCCAACCCATCGACCACCATCTATGGCGCTTCTTGAGGCTGAGGCCACAGAATTTTCCCCATATACGCATCTCGCAACTCGCCAGGCTCTATTTCCTCCGTAAGGCCGGACTGTCGCAGCTCATCGATTGCGAGGATGTGAAGAGCGCCCAGCAAATGCTCGCCACCTCGCCCACCGACTATTGGCAGACCCATTACGCCTTCGGGTGCGAGAGTGCGCGCAGCGAGAAGCGCCTGTCGGCCGCGTCGGTCAACCTCCTGCTCATCAACACCGTGGTGCCAATGCTCTTTGCCTATGGTCGCCACAAGCGCGATGAGCGGCTCTGCGACCGCGCCTTCGCCTTCCTCGACCAGTTGCGCGCCGAGGACAACCACATCGTGCGGATGTGGAAAGCGTGCGGGCTGCCCGTCGAAAACGCTGGCGACTCGCAGGCGCTCATACAGCTCAAGAACGAGTATTGCGACCGGCGCGATTGTTTGCGCTGCCGCTTCGGCTACGAGTTTCTCAAGGGATGAGGCTCTGCGCCGTGCGCCGTGCCTGTTGGTGGGCGCATCATAACATAAACTATCATGTAGGATAGCATCAGCCTCGACACGTCATAGCACGGGCTATAACGTAAGATGGCATGGGCTACAACGCATCATCAATATGAAAGAATATCTGTTTACCACACGTATGGATGTGCGCGACTATGAGTGCGACATCGAGGGCATCGTCAACAACGCCAACTATCTCCACTACACTGAGCATACGCGCCACCGCTTCTTGCGCAGCTTGGGCGTGAGCTTCGCCGCCCTTCACGAGAAGGGGGTCGACGCCGTGGTGGCGCGTATGCAACTGAAGTTTAAGACGCCCCTGCGCTGCGACGACGAGATGGTGTCGTGCCTCAACCTCAAGAAGGAAGGTATGCGCTATGTTTTCGAGCACGACATCTATCGCGCTTCCGACATGAAACTGTCGTTTCACGCCGATGTCGACCTCGTGACCCTCATCCATGGCAAGCTCGGTGTGAGCGAGGACTACGACCGCGCCTTTGGCTTCGACAAGCTATAACATATTATCCCCGTAGCCATACACCGTGCAGGTCTCTGCACCCCACCTTATACGCTAACGCAACAGATACACCGTGGACAACGAACTGATCAACACTGTAGCCCTGGCCCGACTGAGCTATTTCCACCTCAACGTCATGGTGGGGCTCTATCGGCGCATGGGATCGGCCACCGCCATTGTCGAGCAGCGGAGCGAACTGCCGAGGATGTTCCCGAGTATGCCGGCGCGCATCGTCCAGGAACTGGCCAGTTTCGACATCATGCGAGGCCGGGCCGAGGAGGAACTGGCATGGGCCGCCGACCACAATGTGCAGGTGTTATGCCTCAACGACCCGCTCTACCCGCGCCGGCTGAAGGAAACGCCCGACGCGCCGCTTGCGCTGTTCTATCGGGGAACGGCCGACCTCAACGCCCGGCGGGTCATCAATGTTGTTGGCACGCGCCACTGCACGCCCTATGGCGAGGACCTAATCAGGCGTTTTGTGGCCGACCTGAGGAGGTGCTGTCCCGATACGCTCATCGTGAGCGGACTGGCCTATGGGGTCGACATCCATGCACACCGCTATGCCCTGGCCAACCAGATGGACACGGTGGCGGTGCTGGCCCATGGCCTCGACACCCTCTATCCGCAACGCCATCGCGACACGGCCAACGAGATGGTGGCGCATGGTGGGCTCGTCACCGAGTATATGACCCACACGCAACCCGACAAGGTCAACTTCGTGAGGCGCAACCGCATCACGGCGGGTCTGTGCGACGCCACCATCCTTGTGGAGAGTGCGGCGAAGGGCGGTGGCCTTATCACCACACGCATCGCTAAGGAATATAACCGCGATGTGTTTGCGTTCCCTGGCGCCGTGGGCGCCCCTTACAGCGAGGGCTGCAACAGGCTCATACGCGATTGCGGTGCGGGGCTCATCACCTCGGCAGCCGATTTCGTGGACGCCATGGGGTGGGCCGACGACCAAAAACTGGTGGAGGCACGCCGAAACGGCATTGAGCGCCAACTCTTTCCCGACCTCTCCGACGACGAGATGCGCGTCGTACAACTCTTGGAGACCACCAACGACCTCCGGCAAGACGCCATCTCCGTCAAGACGGGGCTACCCATGGCAACGACCCTCGCCCTGTTGTTCCAACTCGAAATGAAGGGAGTGGTCAAGCCTTACGCAGGAGGCGTTTACCATCTGCTCGCCTAAGGCGCTGTAAGGCCCGATCGACCATGCGGTGGGAGAGTGTAGGCTGGCGGCGAGAAACGGCCCTGGAGGGGCGTTAAACGGTCTTTGGGGCGCCAACGAGCGCCAATGATGCCTTCCCGTTCCCCGATGGATGGACCGTTGGGTGGGCATGGCGAAAAACTTAGTAAGACAATAAAAAGATTTATGAAGATAGGCAATATAGATTTTGGTAGCAAGCCTTTGTTTCTTGCACCCATGGAAGACGTTACCGACATCGGATTTCGCAAGCTATGCAAGCGTTATGGCGCAGCCATGGTCTACACGGAGTTTGTTTCGGCCGACGCCATCATACGATCCATTCCCAGCACGCTCGCCAAGATGCATGTCAACGACGACGAACGCCCAGTGGGCATTCAGATCTATGGGCGTGAGGTGGAGCCAATGGTCGAGGCGGCAAAGATCGTGGAGAGCTTCCACCCCGACATCATCGACATCAACTTTGGATGCCCTGTCAAGAAGGTGGCTGGCAAGGGCGCCGGCGCCGGCCTGCTGCGCGACATTCCCAAGATGCTCGAGATCACGAAGGCTGTGGTGAAGGCCGTGAACACGCCCGTCACCGCCAAGACCCGTCTGGGATGGGACATGAACGACCTTGTTATCACCACGCTGGCTGAGCAGTTGCAAGACTGTGGCATACAGGCGCTCACCATTCATGGGCGCACACGGTCGCAGATGTACACGGGCGAAGCCGACTGGACGCTTATTGGCGAGGTGAAGCGCAACCCACGCATCCACATCCCCATCATTGGCAACGGCGACATCACCACGCCCGAACGGGCCAACCTGGCCTTCGAAAACTATGGGGTAGATGCGGTGATGATTGGTAGAGCTACGTTCGGACGTCCCTGGTTTTTCAAGGAATGTAGAGACTATATCGACACCGTTCAGGGTGCAGCTCAGGTACTACCTGCACCCTTGACCATAGACGATAAGATCGATATCCTCGAAGAACAGCTCCGAATCAACGTGGAACGCATCGATGAGTACCGTGGAATACTCCATACGCGACGACACCTGGCCGCATCGCCCATATTCAAGTGCATACCCAACTTCCGGCAGACGCGAATAGCCCTTTTGAGGGCCGAAACTACCGAAGATGTGCTCAGAATACTCGAAGAATGTCGTTCTATTCTAAAGGGGCTACAAGTTGAAAATCAATAAGTTGCGAGCTAACTGCGACAAAACCATGAATTGTTTTAACTTGCTTTAACATCTTGTGGTTCGCCTTTTGTCGCCTCGGCCTTTTACCCTTCGCTCATTTATGGTTATCTTTGCACTTAGAAAGCATTAAAACGCACATGGTTGACGATTTCGACATACGAGAAAACAACATCACAAGAGAGGAGAAAGACTTCGAGAACGCGCTTCGCCCGCTCCGTTTCGACGACTTCAACGGTCAGCCCAAGGTTGTGGAAAACCTCGGGGTCTTTGTTGAGGCCGCCAAATATCGCCATGAACCGCTCGACCACACCCTGCTCTACGGTCCTCCCGGATTGGGAAAGACCACGTTGAGCAACATCATCGCCAACGAGCTGGGGGTGGGATTCAAGATCACGTCGGGACCTGTGCTCGACAAGCCCGGCGACCTGGCCGGCCTCCTCACGTCGCTCGAGCCCAACGATGTGCTCTTCATCGACGAGATACATCGCTTGCAGCCCGTTGTGGAAGAGTATCTTTATTCGGCCATGGAGGACTATCGCATCGACATTATGATCGACAAGGGTCCCTCGGCGCGAAGCATACAGCTCGACCTCAACCCCTTTACGCTCATTGGAGCCACCACCCGTTCGGGCATGCTCACCGCACCGCTGCGCGCCCGTTTTGGCATCAACATGCATCTGGAGTACTACGATCCCGCCACCTTGCAGCGCATCATACGCCGCTCGGCGCGGCTGATGAGGGTGCCCATCGACGACGACGCGGCCGTGGAGATTGCCCGTCGTAGTCGCGGAACGCCCCGTATCGCCAACGGCTTGCTGCGCCGTGTGCGCGACTTTGCGCAGGTCAAGGGCAACGGAACCATCACCAAGGACATTGCCGACATTGCCCTGTCGGCCCTCAACATCGACTCCTATGGATTGGATGAGATCGACAACAAGATCCTGCTGACAATCATCGACAAGTTCAAGGGTGGGCCGGTGGGCGTCTCCACCATTGCTACCGCCATTGGCGAGGACGCCGGAACGGTGGAGGATGTGTACGAGCCTTACCTCATCATGGAGGGCTTCGTGAAGCGTACGCCACGCGGCCGCATGGTGACGCCTTTGGCCTACGAGCATCTGGGACGCAACCCCTACAGCGGTAACGTCATGCAGACCGAGTTGTTCTAACCCTTATCCATCCATCGCGAAACATCAATCCAACATGAACTCAGCATCCCATTCCACACCCAACGGGCGCATAGCCCTCTTCGCCGGGAGCTTCGACCCGTTCACCATCGGCCACGACGACATCGTGAGGCGGGCCTTGGCGTTGTTCGACAAGGTGGTGGTCGTGGTGGCCGTCAACCCCGAGAAGCGCCACATGTTTACTGTCGAGGAGCGCGTGGAGGCCATTCGTCACCTCTATCAAGGCAATCGGCGTGTGGAGGTGATGGCCCACGACGGCATGATGGTCGACCTGGCCCACGACATTGGAGCACGTTTCGTGGTGCGCGGCGTGCGGTCGGTCATCGATTTCGAATACGAAAAGGTGGAGGCCGACTACAACAAGCGGTTGGGCGGCCTTGAGACGGTGCTGCTCTATTCAAGTCAGGCGCTGGCGTCGGTCTCGTCGACGGCCTATCGCCAACTGGTGTTTTTCCATAAGGACGCTGAGGCTGCCGCCATGCTCCCGACCGCACCGCCATCGGATGCGCCGACGCACGATTGAACCCATAGGGGTCACGGCTCCCGTTACAGATAACCGATACATCAATTCATACATATAAGATATGATCACATACAATGCAGACGGCGTAAAGATGCCGAAGATACGCCACCGTGACACAAGCGCTTGGATCAAGCGCGTGGCACAGGCCCATGGACGCAAGGTGGGCGAGATTGGCTATATGTTTGTCAGCGACGAGAAGATATTGGAGGTGAACCGCCAGTATCTGGGTCATGATTATTACACCGACATCATCACGTTCGACTACGATGAGGGCGATGTGCTCAACGGCGACCTTGTCATTTCGCTCGACACCGTTCGCACCAACGCCGAGAAGTTTGGCAAGGATTACGACGACGAGTTGCACCGGGTCATCATTCATGGCATACTCCACCTTTGCGGTATCAACGACAAGGGACCTGGCGAGCGCGAGATCATGGAGGCCCACGAGAATGAGGCCTTGGCCATGCGCTAAGCTTCTCGATTCCCAGTTACGGCTTTTTCGCCCAGCCAAGAGGATTGCTTCGCTTGGCTATGGGGTTGGTAGTGTCCAGGGGTAAGGGCAGTCTTGTCGTCCCGTTAGTGGCCTTTCCTTTGTGTTTCATGGGTCTTTTTGTCCTGCGAGGGAAAGGCTGCGAAGGGAAATATCGTACAACTATTGCAAATATTGTCCAACGATTCAACAAACACGCCTCTGCAAGGCGTGTTTGTTTGTTTTATTTCCTACTTTTGTGGGAGAACAAACTAAACTCTAATCTTTGGATAAGATATGAAACAAAGACCTTTACTCCATTTACCTGTTGTTTCGTTCCTGCTGTCGCTGATGAGCTTGACAAGCCTTGCCGGCAACCGTTACGACTTCAATTTCAATGTCTCGCGCCCTGTGGATGCCACGGCCGCCACCGTATGTCCGGTGCATGCCACCTTGCTCCGCACGGCCATTGGCGTAACCAATCCCGCCACCGCGAACCTCGTGGCGAGCTACAAGACCTCGTCGGGCGAGGAGCGGTTCCGCACCACCAACACACCAGGCCTCGCCAGTGGCCAACAGGGCCATTGGTTCGACCTCAGCGGGGTGCCCACCAACCGTGCCGCCCAGCGCGCCGCATTGGTGCTCTGGGACAAGGCCGCCCTTAATGTTACGCATGGCGAACTGGCCACGGAGGGCACAAGCCTCACCGTCGTAGAGGGCTTGGTGAATGGCCAAGACTCGGTGTTTTTCCATATCCATGTTACGATCGCCGCTGCCGGATCAACTGAGAGTGTCACCACCGACGAGCCCCAGTTTGTGGGGCGTCACAGTGAGACCGATGGCTGGCTGGTGCGACCGCTCGTGCAAAAGAACGATGAGGAGCCTGTGGAGCAAAACTTCATCCAGGTGAACGAGGGCGACAAAATTACGTTGAGTTGCGAGGTCATCAACCCCGACAACTATAAGAGTGTGCGCTATCGCTGGCTCAAGACCACGATGAATCCCACCACGTATCAAAACGAAGACAACACCGTGCGCCGCTCCATGGCTACGGCTCCCTATAAGATCACCGACAATGCCGTGTATGCCGACGGGGCGCGTTATGTGTTGCGCGTCACCATGGTCGACCAAGAGGGCAAGGGAATCCTGAAAGATTACAATTACTATGTCGACGTGCAGAGCCATGCCGGCGAGTTCATGGAGTGGCCGCGCTTTAAGCTCTCCTACGATTTCCATACCGAATATCCCAACCTGCAGAAGCCTGCCAAGCTGCATACCTTCACCAAGAAAGACGGAACTCCTGCCAATCATTATGAGGGTGAGTGGTGGTCGGCCTTCTGGGGCGACAACCTCAATGCGGAGGTGGGTACCGATTCGGCCACCATCTATACCGCTGCCAAGAACATGGTCGACAAGTACGACTACGACTTCAGGTATATTCGCGATTACATGGGATGGCCTCCCGACCTTAGCGCACGCCGTGGGTACAAGTCGTTTGTTTACGTCTTCGGATCGGGACTGAGCAACGACAATGAGGCCAACACCACGATGGGTGGTTACCAGAGCAGCACCTACGCCGATGGGCAGAACTGGGCTTGCGTATGGGCCAGCTACTATCCGTTCAGCCGTTTCCGCGCCGACGCCGACAAGAAGTGGGGCGATGGCGAGTACCAACGCAACGCCATGGTGCACGAGGGCATCCACGCCATCTTCGCCGACCTGGGTGCTTGCCAAGGCTCCAGCTGGTTCCACGAGGGTGGCAACACATGGCTGCAGGGGCAGGTCTACGCCAAGCGCGACGGCCTGTATGGTGAAGCCGGATTCCTCGACGGAGGACCCTTCCTCGCTCCCCACATGCCCATCGAATGCTACTCGGGATGGTTGCAGGATGGTTCCTATGGAGGACCGGGTGCGCAGGGCGTCAACATGTATAACGGTTCGGGCAAGCAGGTGTGCACATGGCGCAGCTACCTGGGTGGCGTGCAGTATGCCAATGCCTTCCCCGTGGTGGTGGCCAATGTGTGTGGCGATGGCGTCATTCCATGGATCTGGCGCAACTGCAAGGACTATGTGCTCAAGACCATGGGCGACTCCATCGGCGAGGAGCCTATGCGACAGATCGTAACCGAGTATCGTGCGCGCCAGGCACTCTTCGACCTCGGTGGATGGGACAACAGCTACCGCAAGGTGGTGAACGACAACTTCGGCATCACGGTGAAGCCTGAGTGGGAGCCTTATTGGATCAATGTGGCGCCCTATCGCATCACCCCATACCAGTCGGTGACGCTCGACAACGAAGATGGATGGATGTCGCCCGACACATTGACCAACCCCGGTTGGAGCGGTGGCAACATCATTCCCATCCATGTGCGTGGCGATGTGGCCAACGTGGAGTTCCGTCCAGAGGACACGCAGATGCGGGCCTTGCTCTGCTACCGCACCAAGGATGGCAAGTGTTATTACAGCCAGCCCGTGAAGTGTGGCAACATGAGCATCGACATCACAGAGAAACCGGCCAACGGGATCGTGTTCTGCGTGGTCTGCAACACCGACTATGTATATCTCGGCGATGCACAGCGTAAGCACCACTGGGACTACCGCATCCGTCTGGGTGAGGGCGCCCTGGCCATTGCCGACACCTACACCCGTTGGTACAACTATGAGCAAGACCTGAGGGATGCGTTCAGCACAGGCATCCAGGCCGTGCAGGGCACCAGCAAGAAGGAGCAGCAAATCCATGTCATGTCGACGGCCGCCGTGCGTGGCAACGTCATTCGTCTCGACCTGGGCGGCATCAATCCCGCCGACGTCACCGTGAGGGCCGTGGGAGCCTCGGGCATCCTGGTGCAGCAGGGCCACCTCAGCGCCGACGGCACCTTCCTTGTGCCGGCCAACATGCCCGCTGGCCTTTGCTTCTTTACCTTCGCCTATGGCAACGAGCGCCAGACAGTTAAAATGATAGTTAAGTAATCTGGGTTTAACAACGTCCTGCTATGGGCTTGACGAGCCCAAAACAGAATGGTTAACACCATCGGCTACCCCGTGGGAGATTCGAACATCCCACGAGGTAACAAGGTTATTGATAAACTAATTAGTGTTTGGCAAGCAAGTAACAAATGAAACTATTTTCGCTTATGAAACACGTTGTTTTAGCCCTCTTCCTGTTGGGTCTGCCACCTTCTCTTTTGGCGCAAAGCAGTCGTCAGAACTACGTGCTTACGCAGACGTTGCTGAATGCCAGTGGCAGCAACAAGGTGACAGAGGTGCAGTATCACGACGGGCTTGGCCGCCCCGAGATACATGTGACGACAGGCCTTGGAGTCTCAGGAAACTCCGCCTACACGCTGACGGAGTATGACGAGCTGGGGCGTGGCCACATCCATTGGCTACCGGGCATTGGGGGAAAAGGCGTTGGGTGGAAGACGGCTGAAGAGATCAAGGGATTGTCGAGCCGCTCCAATGGCGATGAGGACTGCTATTCGGAGGCCACCTATGACCCATTGGGCCGCGAGCGCTCCGTCCTGGGTCCTGGCGAGGCGTGGAAGTCGGCGGGCAAACCCCGGCAGACGCAACGTGTGGCTAACTTGTCGGCGGGCAAGCCCGACCTTGTGGTCAAGCGGTACGTGTTAGGGCAGGACGGGCAGCCCGAAGAGAGGGGCGCGTGGAAGTCGGGCGCGCTCATGGGCGAGCGCCGTGTGGACGAGGACGGCAAGTCGGTTACCGTCTTCACCAACCTGATGGGTGAGAAGGTCTTGGAACGACAAGCGATCAGTGCCGGTGTCTTTGCCGACACGTATTATGTTTACGACGACCTCGGCCAGCTTCGCTTTGTGCTTCCTCCGATGTGCGACCTGGGTGCAGGAAAGCAACAGGCGTTGGAGGCATACGCTTACGAGTACCGCTACGACGGCCGTTCGCGCGTGGTCTACAAGCGTTTGCCCGGCTGCGCCCCCGTGAGATACTGGTATGACAACCGAGGTCGCGTGGTGTTCACGCAGGATGGTGAATTGCTCAAGCGCGGCCTCTGCCGCTTTACGTTTTATGACCCTCATGGGCGCCTGGCGATGCAGGGCACCTGCACGGACACGCCCCACAATGTCCATTCGGGTGTGGTGACGCTATCTTCAGTAGACGGCCTCTTCCATTCGGGCTATGTTGGCGGGGTTCATCTTGCGTCTCCCAAGGTAGAGCGAATAAATTACTACGATGACTACAATTTTCTTGATGGCCCATCGTTTAAAGAATATACGAACGTCAACCTGATGAGAAAGAAGAACGCGCAGAATGTCACAGGCCACCCCACAGGCTCGGTCACCCTCACCACTGGGGGCGAGCGGCTTTATGGCGTGACTTACTACACGGCCAAGGGGCTTCCCTGCGACACGCGCCAGTCGTGCCTTGGCGGCAAGGTGCTCCTCTCGCGGACGGAGTATTCCTTCACCGACAAGCCCCTGCGCACGGTGTGGGAGGTGCGCCATGACGGCCGGACGGACTCGGTGGTCTACGCCAACAGTTACAGTCCCGTGAACGACGCCCTGGCCATCCAGTTGGTGGCCTGCAACGGTGGTGCCCCACGATTCGTGTCAAGGTTGGAGTATGACGACCTTGGGCGCCTGGTGCGCAAGACTCTTCCTGGCAATTCGGGCAGTGTGGAGTACGGTCACAATGTGCGTGGTTGGCTGACAACGCTATCGGGGCCCGGCTACGCGGAGACCCTCAGCTACGATGGGCTGTACAATGGCAACATAGCCTCCGTGAGCCATAGCTATCAAAACGGAGGCGTGCGTGACACCTTTCGCTACACGTTCGCCTATGACAACCTGAACCGCATGGTCTCTGCCGGGAATGATCATTATGGCGAGTCGGTAGACTATGACCGCAACGGCAATGTCGTCGCGCTGCACCGTTATGGCAAGCGCAACAATGGCAGCTATGGCTTGACGGACGACCTCCAGTTGCACTATGTCGGCAATCATATTCGAGGCATTACGGACCGGCAGGGCGGTTTGGTCTATGAGGGCGGCTTCGACTTCAAGCCTAAAAAGTTAGACCGGCACCGCCCATACGAGTACAACACGGTCGGCGCGCTGGCGCATGACCCAGACAGGGACGTGACCGTCAGCTATTCGGTCTTGGGTACACCAGCGATTATGGCGTATGGTAACGGGAACACCACGGAGTACATCTATGACGCGGACGGCACAAAGCTGAAAACCACTTGGAAGACAAGGGCGGCCAATGCGCTGTGCAGCATGGTCGCAGCGGAGGAAACTGGCGCGGAAGCGAAGACCGACGACGGCATCCTGTCCATCCAAGCCAGCGTGCCATCCGCATGTGTGGAGAACAGCCGTGAGCAGGTGGGGCCGTTCGTTTTCACCGACGGCAAGTTGGAAAGGGTGCTCTTCGACGGTGGCTTCTGTCTGCTGTCAGGCCAGTACGCCGCTTACTGTTATTACGTTTGCGACCACCTGGGCAGTGTGCGCGAGGTTGTGTCGGAGGCTTGGAATGTTCAGCGCAACGGTTACTATGCCTATGGCGGCCCCTATGGCGACTGGAACACCAACGCCGATGTGCAACCGCTGAAGTTCCTGGGCAAGGAGTGGGACCACCAGCACGGCCTCGACCTCTACGACTTTGGTGCGCGTCTGTACGACCCGGCCGTGGGCAGGTGGACGACGATGGATCCGCTCTGCGAAAAATACTACAGCGTCAGCCCGTATGCGTATTGTTTCAATAATCCAGTGAAGTTTATTGACCCAGATGGAAAGAAAGTCTTGATATTTTATCAAGACAAGAGGGGAAATCTTACATATTTTGTGTTTAATGGTACCCAAAGAAGGCTACCAAACAATAGTTTTGTGTTGGATTTTGTCCATACGTATAATTATCTGAAGGCCAATGGAGTAGGAAAGAATGTGATAAAAGCAGTTAAAGATCCCTCTGTAATGGTTGAATTGGTAAGGGATGAACAGGAAACGGGTTATTATTTTAATTATAAAGACAGAAATCCTGCAGTTTTTTGGGAATCGAGGAAAGGTATAATCCTTTCCAACGGAAAAAGACAATCGCCTGCTGTTAGACTGGAACACGAATTTGACCATGCATTAGATGATATTCATGATCATAAAAAGCATGAGGACAGAAGGGATACCCAAAATGCTCAATATGATAACGAGGAGGAGCGCCGAGTTATAGAGGGCAGCGAAGCTGAAACTGCAAGAAAATTACGTCAAGGGGTTAGGTTTGACCATTGGGGGAAAACTTATCCCGTAAAAGATCCGAGATTTACTAAATGACAAGTTATATGAAAAAGTTATTGTTCTTTTTACTTATTGCTGTGTGTGGATGTACCAGCAATTCAAGTCATCATGGGAAAACGATAGAGGCTGTTTTTCATCCTGGTATTATGGAAGATTGCTCTTGTGTTGACTTCCCCAAGAGTTTTGGTGCAATTCCTGGAATAACTTTTGAGATCACATCCAAGGATTATAATTATATTACAGGTGTTCTCTGTAACAATAAGATGACAACTGCAACTGATATCAGTGATTACAAGATTGTGACAAAAGAAGTTAAGCCCTTATGCGTTTTTGTTAAGTTGGACACTATAGAATATGTACTTGGGGCTAATGGTGTTGTGAAAAATGGAAGAAAGAGTTTTGGCATTTCAGATTTAGATATGTATCAAGTTAAATCTATTCTTCACTATTATGACTTTTTTCCAGAAGAAGATCTGGATGCTTTTCCCGAGGTGACAAAATATGGCATACCAGCCAATCACCATCACGTCTTGTATAATAGCAAGATGCCTGCACGCTTTGCAAGAGTGATCCTTAGAGAGAAGTAAAATACATGCAGTGTGTTGTCATGGCTCAGCCTTCACTATTTATGCCCCAAACCACAAGCTTATGAAACGTAGATTATTCACGTTACTACTATTATCAGCCTATTTCTTTAGCCTCAAGGCTCAGTATAAGGAGCCGGTCACCATACCCACACCCAACACGGCCACCCTGGCTCAATATGGTGTTGTCCCGATGTCTTTGCACACGGGCAAGGCAAACATCTCCATCCCCTTGCTTGACGTGACGGCTCGAGGCGTCAAATTGAGCGCCAGTCTTCTTTATGACACGTCGGGTATCCTTGTCAATTCCTTGCCCAGTTGGACGGGGCATTCCTGGACGCTCAGTGTGGGAGGCGTAATAACAAGAGCCGTTAAGGGATATCCTGACGAATTTGACACAAAGAACCATGCGTCAATGAACTTGGATTGGGGAAATTACTTTCGTCGGTACAATGTCAAGTTCGAAGAGTATCCAGGCCCTTTTGGCGACTATATGCCCGATGTGTTCTACTTCAATTTCATGGGGCATAGCGGCAAATTTTTCTTGGGCAACGACGGAGAGTGGAAGGTGGCCAGTGATGAGAACCTGATGGTGGAGTTCGACTTCAACAACCCAGACAATTTCATGGTTCCCTTCATTGATGAGTTTCCATCCTGGGGAGGCGTGGGCACCAAGCAGCCCAAGTCCATCAAAGGCTTCACCGTCACCGACCAGGACGGTAATAGGTATACTTTTGGTGGTGCTCAGAACTTGAACGCCAGTGAGTATTCCATTAACTTGTGGAATGACAATAATGGTAATGAAAATTGCGAGATGTATGCCAACTCGTGGTACCTGACTGCAGTCCATGACCGGTATGGAAATGAGTTGTTTAAGTTTGAGTATGAAAGAGGATTGTGGCTTATCTCCGCATCAGTGTCTTACCAACTTGACACCCGCCCTGTTCTTCCGATGATGATGCTCAACTCTCCCGTCTACTTGTCGCGCGTCACATCACGTGATGGCACAGAAGTGTATTTTGTGAAGGATACCAAGATTCTCACCTCAACCGATTTTTATCAAAGTTTCTACCGCCTGTTGGGTAGTGATAAGAAGGCGCGTTATGACAAGTTGCTGCGCCTCCAAAATGGCCCCACTGCCACACACTATTACATTTACTTGAGTGACGATCGCTATGCAAAGTACCAAAACCCTAACAATCCCGACAAGCGATACGATCCATTAGCGTGTATGGGAATGTCGCCTCTTAAGGAAATAAGAATCAACAAGGTCGGCAAACTGAGGAAGTCTTATGTCTTAAACTATAATACAGATCCTTCACAAAGACTACATCTCACGGGGATAGACGTGAAGGATGGTGACGGGGCGATAAACGGCACCTATCGTTTCAAGTACTACAATGACTTCAATGGCTTACCCATGGTGGATGGGCGCCCAGACTACTTGACTCAAAAGATGGATTACTGGGGATATTACAACGGAAAAACCAGAGACAGGACGGTAGATGAGGAGAAGTGCAAATATGGGATGCTCACGGAAATTCAGTATCCCACAGGTGGCGTGACCACCATTGAATATGAGTGCAACCGTTATGACAGGTACAGAAACTACTACCATGACGGCATGGAACTGGCGTATGTGGATGAAGACCATGCTCCGGGAAACAAGTTAGCCGGAGGTTTGCGTGTCAAGACCTTGCACAACTATGAGGACACCACACATGCAAAATTGCTGGGCAGAAAAGATTATACCTACCGCGATGGCCAATTGTCCATTGAGCCTTATGGCTTTTTAAAAGAACACAATGAGAATCAAGTCGGACTTTCAATTTGGGTGGCAATGCCCATGGCGAACATGTTTGGCCATCACATAGGCTATTCGGAAGTGAAAGAGGATGCGCTCTTAGGCGGAGACGAGATGCAAACCATTTATGGCTACACAAACTTTTCCGATTACAAGGAAGAGTCGTGCCACAAACGTTTCCTGGACTATAGACCCCGTTATCAAGAAGGAGATAATTTCATGTTGGGCTGTCTTGTGAGTGCTCAATATGACGAGTGGTCGGAGAGGGATTACATGAAAGGGAAATTGCGGTATGTTCGAAAATGCGGTGATGATGATGCTAAATGGTCAGAGACAAGGTATGTTTATCGCAAGGATAGTCTTGATATGGAGAAGCAATGTGTCGTTGGGTATATGGACCTTTCAAAGGCGGCGTTGATATTGGGTGTCCCAGGAAAGTCCTACACGCGTCCGTACAAATTGTATTACCCCAAATATGATGAGGTGGAAAAGGTCGAATACATCAGGCTTGGTTATCTTAATTACATGACAGATGTCATCACCGATACGACAATGTATTCGCATAAGGATCTCACTGTTGACATATCTGGAGATTATTCGCATAAGGCAGACATGCGCTTGCTTGAAGCAGAAACGGTTTGCCGCCAAGGCGCATCATTGACAAAAACATATTCCCATCAGTTTTTCAATTATCATGCTCCAGTCGTTTCTATACGAGAATACAGGAATGGAATTTTCTGTAGGGATTACCAAACTAAGTATGGCTCGTTTTCTTTTGGCGTAAGAGGTAGTATCATGTTGCCTCAATATGTCATCGAGAGATATGCGAACAACTTAGAAGACACGCTCCTGTGGTATAAGTGTTACACTGCAAACTTCTTGCCCAAAGAATATGTGAGGCAAGATGGCCAGACTGTTCAAATTGAATGGGACCAATGGGACAACTTGCTAATCTATAAGATCGGAGATTTCACAACATCCTTCGAATATGACGATGGCATGGTGTCGAGGATTACTGAACCTAACCAGAGTTCTCTCAATTATGAATATGACTCGATGCAAAGACTCTCCGGCATCAAGAACTCAGATGGAAGCTATCTGAAGCAATTCAAATACGGGTATAGGACAGGATCTCCAACAACTCACTAATAATCACGATATATGACAAGGCAAAGAAAAATATTGATGGCAATGTTGGTGTTCGTTTACTTGCCAACCTTTTCCCAACATGTCTTGACGAAAGCCAATGCGTTGATGCGCAGTGGCGACGCGATGCACAAGCAACTTGTAGCGTATGTGCCCCCAGGAGAAAGCGGAATGAATGCCACTTGGGATTTCAGAAATATAGACGTGCTGTCCGACTCATATTCAATAGAATACGTTAAGGACAGTGACTCTTGCCTATATGCGATAGAGCCTGGTTCAATGTGCCAGTATCGTTTGTGTGGTGACACGTTGGCTCAAGTTGCTTACCAAAACCCATTGACGCGTATCGACTATTCTATTCCAGTCCTGGAACTTGGCTTTCCTTTTTCTTATGGTGATACGCTAAGTGGGGAATTCTGGGGGAATGGGTGCTACAGCAACCACAACGGGATAAAACTTGCAGGTTCGGCATTTGTTGAAGCTGATGGTGAGGGCGAACTAAAAATCACTGACGAGTGTCTCTTGAAGAACGTGCTTCGTGTCCGCACATTGAGAACGACTTCTTTCAACGTCGAAAGGGATTCTGTGACGAAAGACTCAACAGGACGCCAGCTAGAGGTGGTGGAGCGCTACTGTTGGTATGCAAAGGGATACCGTTACCCATTGTTTGAGACTTGCTCAATAGCCTACTATCAGGGTGCAAACCTGTTGAAATCCTACAAAATGGCGTTTCGTACCCTCCCTGATAGCTTGCGCATATTGGCAGACTCTGTCAATATTGAACTGGCGCATCACGATTCCTGCTTGGCAGACGCTCCTGATATTATTACGTATGAGGTCATAAGCGATAGACGAAGTGTTCGGATAGGCTATGACCTGAAAAATAAGGCTACTGTGTCAGCCATGATCGCAGACCCAATGGGTGTCATATATCGGAAGACTAGCCGAACGGATGAGGCAGGAATAGGCTATTCTCTCTCATTTAATTTTGCTGGCCTAAGGCGTGGAAAATACATTCTTTACTTGAATGTGAATGGTAAGGTTTACGATAACAAGATCGTTGTTGAGTAGCGTTGAACACGGTGGTCACAAACCATAAATATTTCTTTTATGAAGAAAACAGTAACAACCATCATCATGTTTGTCGTGTCGTGTGCTCTCTTGGCCCAGAGCGCATCACAAAACTATGTGCTGACGCAGACGTTGCTGAATGACAGTGGCAGCAACAAGGTGACAGAGGTGCAGTATCACGACGGGCTTGGCCGCCCCGAGATACATGTGACGACAGGCCTTGGAGTCTCAGGAAACTCCGCCTTGCGTCTCCCAAGGTAGAGCGAATAAATTACTACGATGACTACAATTTTCTTGATGGCCCATCGTTTAAAGAATATACGAACGTCAACCTGATGAGAAAGAAGAACGCGCAGAATGTCACAGGCCACCCCACAGGCTCGGTCACCCTCACCACTGGGGGCGAGCGGCTTTATGGCGTGACCTACTACACGGCCAAGGGTCTTCCCTGCGACACGCGCCAGTCGTGCCTTGGCGGCAAACTGGACCGTGCGCTCTTCGACGGTGGCTTCTGTCTGCTGTCAGGCCAGCACACCGCTTACTGTTATTACGTTTGCGACCACCTGGGCAGTGTGCGCGAGGTTGTGTCGGATGCTTGGAATGTTCAGCGCAACGGTTACTATGCCTATGGCGGTCCCTATGGCGACTGGAACACGAACGCCGATGTGCAACCGCTGAAGTTCCTGGGCAAGGAGTGGGACCACCAGCATGGCCTCGACCTCTACGACTTTGGCGCGCGTCTGTACGACCCGGCCGTGGGCAGGTGGACGACAATGGATCCGCTCTGCGAGAAATACTACAGCGTCAGCCCGTATGCGTATTGCCATAACAATCCTGTCAATAGGATAGACCCGGACGGAAGGGATTGGTACCAGAATAATTATACTTCATATTATACTTGGTATGACGGTAATGTTGAAAGAAAAGGCTTTCGGCATATTGGAGGTAAGGGATCTGTTCTTGGCATGTTTGAGCATATTATAGATAATGTGTTGTGTGGTGTGGAAGGGTTAGGTTTAGAGAGTCTATATAGTAATGGATTTACTTTTGATATTGCTCCCAAAGACAAGGGCGGCCTAATAGGATCCAACAAACGTGGATGGGATTTTTTTGATGAATTTGTTTGCGGTACAGGTCCAGAATTTTCGGTCTTGTTAGAAGATCATCCATACACACAAGCTATTATGAATGACGAATTTGCAATAGAGAGCCAAAATGTAGTAAGATCAAAAAGAAGTAATGGGTTGTACTTGAATGTGGGAAGATCTGAATTCTTTCCATGGCAGGCGAGTCTGTTAAGTCCTATGCAATTTATCGGGACTTACAGGTATGATGGATACAGTAGTGGCGGCTATGTTTACAATGTTGCAACAGATATAAAAAGCGTAAAATCTCTTGGTTATCACATACCATTTCTTAGCAATCATAGAAGAAGGCAGGGGAAAAAGATGGGTAACACTTATCAATTTTATATTTGGAAATCCACAAAATGATAATTATGAAATGCAAATTCCTTATATTTCTCGTAATTGTGATAGGATTATTAGCACTTGTTGTAATAAATTATAGTTTGTCATATAGCAGGAGAATTGGCAATACTCATTTTTACCTTGTGGAAACAATAACTCTTTCGGAGAAAGGCGAGTCATTGGCTGGACTATATTATAGATCTGATTCGACAACTGGATATATTGGTGAAATGACCCCAGGTTTTCCTCTGATTATCTTATGGAATGACAAGTATCTTATTTCTAAGAATTATGATGGTAACCACCCCATTATCATTAAGTATGTGGTTATAAACTTGGATAGCATCAATACGGATTATTACAAAGAGCCAAAGGGCATTCGCACATTTTCTAAAAGAAATGATTATCTTAATTATTTGCAAGAGATACACCTGTCAGAATCGAACATGAACCAAACGGATAATCATATAGGGTGGTGGTATTATTAACCCAACTTTCGTCTAACCACTATTACTATAATTTTGGGCTGTTTGGCAAGATGTGTTTCCAGAATAATGATTATCTTTGCAGATAGATTGTAAATCAGAAGATAATGTTGAATCTAGACAATTTCTACAAGGCTCGCTATGTGCTGAGCAAGATTATTCGTCGCACCGATCTGGTGCACGCCCCCAAGATCAACCCCGAGTGTGATGTCTACCTGAAGCCCGAGTGCTTGCAAAAGACAGGCTCGTTCAAGATCAGAGGCGCTTACTACAAGATTTCGCAACTCTCAGAGGAGGAAAAGAAAAAAGGCGTGATCGCCTGCTCGGCTGGCAACCATGCGCAGGGCGTGGCACTTGGTGCCACATCGATGGGTATCAAGTCGCTTATCTGTCTGCCCGAGGGCGCGCCAATCAGTAAGGTGGAGGCTACCAAGAAGCTCGGCGCTGAGGTGTGCCTGGTGCCAGGTGTATATGACGACGCATTCCAAAAGGCCTTGCAATTGCGCGATGAGCACGGCTACACCTTTATTCACCCCTTCGATGATGAGAACGTCATTGCCGGACAGGGAACCATCGGTCTCGAGCTGCTCGACCAACTGCCCGACGTGGAAGCTGTGGTGGTGCCTGTGGGTGGCGGCGGACTGATCTCGGGTGTGGCATACGCCGTGAAGTCGCTCAACCCCAACGTGAAGGTCTATGGCGTGCAGGCCAGTGGGGCTCCAAGTATGGTGAACAGTCTTCACGACCACAAGCAGGAGAAGCTCGCCAAGGTGTCGACCATCGCTGATGGCATTGCCGTGAAAGAGCCGGGATCAGTTACGTTCGACATCTGTTCGCGCTATGTCGACGACATTGTGACCGTTAGTGAGGATGAGATCTGCGCTGCCATTCTCCACCTCATCGAGAGCGAGAAGATGGTGGCTGAGGGCGCTGGAGCAGCCAGCGTGGCCGCTGTGATGTTCAACAAGGTGCCGGTGAAGGGCAAGAAGACCATCTGTGTGGTGAGTGGTGGTAACATCGACGTGACCATCCTGAGTCGCGTCATCAATCGTGGACTTGCCAAGAGCGGGCGCATCTGCACGCTCATCATCGAACTGGCCGACAAGCCTGGGCAGTTGCTCAAGGTGTGCCAGGTTATCGCAGCCCAAGGCGGAAACATCGTCAGCGTGTATCATGAGCGCAACAACGACAGCAAGAAGGTCACCGACTGCGTGCTGCGCCTGTCGGTCGAGACCAAGAATCAGGAGCATGTTGAGAGCATCACTAAGGCTCTTACCGACAACGGACTGAAAATCAGGGAAAACATTTAATTAACCCTTATATAATATCAACTATGCAAGCAATTCACACAGAAAAGGCTCCTAAGGCCATCGGTCCTTACAGCCAGGCTATTAAGGTAGGCAACCTCGTGTTCGCATCGGGCCAGGTGCCCATTGTGCCCGCCACGGGCGAGTTTGTGGAGGGTGGCATCAAGGAGCAGACACGCCAGTCGCTCACCAACGCTAAGGCCATCCTTGAGGAGGCCGGCACAAGCCTCTCGAAAGTGGTTAAGACCACGGTGTACCTCTCCGACATGGCCAATTTCGCTGCCATGAACGAGGTTTACGCTGAGTTCTTCACCCAGCCTTATCCCGCTCGTTCGGCTGTGGCTGTGAAAACATTGCCTAAGAACGCGCTGGTCGAGGTGGAGTGCATCGCTGAGCTCTAAGCCGGATGGACCCTCACAACGCATGAGAAAGGCCACCGCCGCTTCTTTGTGAAGCGTGCGGTGGCCTTTTCGTTTTGTCTTGGCAATAACGGTGTGCTTACCCTTTTTTCATGCGCATGTTGAGTTGGAAGAGGCAGGGCAAGATGATGCAGACGGAGAAGAACAGCCCCATGCCCAAAGAGTGGCTGCTACCGTGGAAAAGGTCGATGAGCTTGCCGTCGCCCAGTTGGGGCATCAGGTTGAACATGAGATAAGCCACGGTGTTGTTTACCCAATGGAACAATAGGCCCGGCAGGATGGAGCCCGTGCGATAGTACATCCAACCCAACAACAGGCCGATGGGCAGGGCGTGTGCAAACTGTGCCGTATTGAAGTGGATGGCGCCGAAGAGCACTGCCGAGATGAGGATGGCCCACCAATGTGACTTTTGCGAGAACAGGTTCAGCAGGGTGCGTAGCACAGCACCGCGAAACACCATCTCCTCAGCCACTGGGCCGAGTATACCTACGGCCAAATAGCCTGTGGGCTCTTTCATGATGCTCTGTAGGAGTTGTTCGGTGGCGCTGGGCATGGATGTGGGCAACTGCTCGATGATCCACTCGGAGGGCAGGATGGTGCCTACGGCCAACATGCCCACCCAGGCCAGTGTGGTCCAAGGATGGGAGGCCAGCCACACACGCGACACGGGTGCCCAACGGTATAGCTTGAAGAGAATGATGGTAAACAGGCTGCTCGCCACCATGTTGGCCACGAGCATCTTGGTGGGCATGGTCATTGTGCCATGTGCCAAGGCTTGTGCGATGGCTGCCCACGTTTGGCCCTCGTGCCAGAGGCTTACGACGCCGAAGATAACGTTCGTCAGCAGTTGGATAACCACGAAGGCTATCATATAAAATATAATGTCGAGTGTACTGTGAGTGATTTTATTCATGTTCTAAGTCTTTTTCAAATTGTTGCCCCACCATCTTTTCATCCTCCTTGAGTTGTTCCACGAGTTGGGTTACATTGTCAAACTTGCGTTCTTCTCGGATGCGGTGCACGAACGACACCATCAGCATGCGTCCATAGATGTCCTCGTTGAAGTTGAAGATATAGGTCTCAAGGGTTCGCTCATCGCCTCCGAAGGTGGGCCGTGTGCCAATGTTCATCATGGCTGGTTTGTAGGCCAGGCTGCGCTCCAAACGCACCTTGACGGCGTACACGCCCCCGCCGGGTATGAGTTGACCGAAGTCGGAGGTGTCGAGGTTGGCCGTGGGGAATCCTATGCGGCGCCCCTCCTTGTGGCCGTCGACCACCTTGCCGGCGATGGTGTAGGGGTAGCCCAGGCACTGGTTGGCCAGTTCGATCTCGCCTTCCTTTACGAAGGCCCTCACCACCGACGAGCTGACGTTGACGCCATTGAGTGTGAACGCCTGGTTGTGGATGACCTCGATGCCCAGTTCACGGCCGTAGCGCACATAGTCGTCGAACCCTTCCGAGCGGTTGTGGCCGAAGCGGTTGTCGTAGCCGATGATGAGCTTTCGCACGTTGAGGCGGTCGCGCAGAATCTGCGCCATGAAGTCGCGCGCCGACAGACTGGCCATCGCCTCGTTGAAGTGGAGTAGGGCGGTGGCGTCGACCCCCGTCTTCGAGAGCAGCAGCAGCTTGGAGTCGAGCGTGGAGAGCAGTTCGGGCTGGTAGTCTTTGCGCAGCACCTGCCGTGGATGGCGGTCGAAGGTCACCACAAGCGATTGCAGGCCCGAGTGGGCTGCCTCCTGTCGCACGTGGCTGATGAGAAACTGATGGCCGCGGTGCACACCGTCGAAAAAGCCGATGGTGGCCACGCTGGGCTCCAATGGTGCGGTGTTGTCGTTGAGGTATATTGTTTTCATGTCTTAAGGTTTCAATACGCTAAATTTACGGTTGCGCCAACGTTTCCAGCCGCGCCACAGTTCGCCGGCCCACAGCACCACCGAGGTGCCCACGGTGATAGCGCCCCATTCCTCGAACGAGAGAGGCAGCGTGCGGAACATCTTGCCGCCAAAGGTGACGATGATCCATTGGCCGATGAACACCAGCGCCAGTACCAGCACCAATCCGCCGTCGCGCCAGAAATAGCGGAAGGCCGAATAGTCGGATCCAAGACTCTTGGCGTTGAAGAGATTCCAGAACTGCAACATGACGAAGGTGGTGAAGAAAAGCGTCAGCTCATGCACATCGACCACGCTACCTGCTCCGTGGCGCTCACACCAGATGAGAAACACGAACATGCCCAGGAAGAACACCATGCCACCGAAGAGAATGCCGCGGGCCATGGGATGACTGATGATGAAGTCGGTGTCGCGGCGCGGCTTGTCGCGCATCACCTCGTGTGAGGGAGGCAACGACGCCAGGGCCATGGCGGCGAAGGTGTCCATAATGAGGTTCACCCAAAGTATTTGGGTCACCGTGAGCGGCATCTCCGTGCCGATGATCGAACCACCGAGCACCAGCAACAGCGCCGAGAGGTTCACCACGAGTTGGAAGTAAAGAAAACGCTGTATGTTTTTGTAAAGCGACCGTCCCCACATCACCGCGTTGGCGATGGCGTGGAAGCTGTCGTCGAGCAGCGTGATGTCGGAGGCTTGCTTGGCCACCGAGGTGCCCGATCCGAGCGACAGGCCCACGTGGGCGTGGTTGAGGGCTGGCGCGTCGTTGGTGCCGTCGCCCGTCACCGCCACCACCTCGCCATGGCGTTGCAGCATCTCCACAAGGCGCTGCTTGTCGGTGGGACGTGCACGCGACATGACACGCAGAGCCATGCAGCGCTTGAAGGCTTCCTCGTCGCTGAGGCTGGCCCATTCGGCGCCGGTGATGTGCCAAGTGGCTTCCTCGCGCTCGCCATGGGCTGGCCATACGCCAATCTGACGGGCTATCTCGATGGCTGTGGCCGACGTGTCGCCCGTCACCACTTTCACTTGGATGCCTGCGCGTTGGCACTCGGCCACGGCGGGCAGTACGTCGGGGCGCACGGGGTCGCTGATGGCCACCACGCCTTGCAGCGTGAACGGTTCGTCGCCGGTGGCGTAGGCGAAGGCCAGGGTGCGCATGGCCTGCTGCTGGTAGTGGGCCAGCACCTCTTCGGCGCGTTGGCGCTCAGGGGCGTCGGGAGCGCACATGTCGAGCACCATCTCTGGGGCGCCCTTCACGAAAGTCATTGTTTTGTCGCCCATGTCCACTGTTGTGAGCATGTATTTCTTCTCGGTGCTAAACGGCTGTTGGCTCACCACCTTGTATTGCTGGCGCAAAGTGGCGTAGTGCTTGTCATGGTCGCGAAGCCACAGCAGCAAGGCGCCTTCGGTGGGATTGCCCACCACATTCTCGCCGTCGAGTTCGGCGGTGGAGTTCACGGCCATGGCCACGTTGAGCAGCAACTCGCTGTTGGGATCGGATGGATTGGCTGGGGTGATGTGGCCCACACGCATCTTGTTTTGCGTCAGCGTGCCCGTCTTGTCCGTGCAGATCACGGTGACGGCGCCCATCGTCTCTGAGGCGTGCAGTTTGCGCACGAGGACGTTCGACTTCAGCATGCGGCGCATGTTGAGCGCCAAGGCCAGCGTCACCGCCATGGGCAAGCCCTCGGGTACCGCCATCACGATGAGTGTCACGGCCATCATGAAGTAGTTGAGCACGATGTGCATCATGCCGAAATAGTCGTTGCCATGCCAGATGCTATTGGTCAGAATGTCGTGAACAAGAAAGATGAAGAAGGCTGCCACCGACACGATGGTTCCAATCTTCGAGATGAGCTTGGCCAACTTGTCGAGTTGGATGTTGAGCGGTGTTTTTACCGAGGTGCTCTCAGTCGACTTCTGCGCCACCTTGCCAATCTCGGTGGCGTCGCCCACGGCGGTCACCACAGCTGTTCCACGTCCGTTCATCACCATGGTGGAACGCAGGATGACGTTGGGCGGATAGGCCTCGTTGCCCTCCTTGGTGGCGTCGATGCTCTTGGTGGTCAGCGGCTCACCCGTCAGGCTCGACTCGTCGACCTGCAGGTTGACAGCCTCCACCAGTTGGGCGTCGGCGGGAATCTCGTCGCCCACCTCCACGAGGATGATGTCGCCCACCACGACCTCGCGTCGTTTCACCTCCGTCACACGACCATTGCGCCGAACCTTCACCCGTTGGTCTTCGTTCATGGCCGTGAGCACGTTGAAGCGCCGGGCGGCGTCGCACTCAAAATAGAAACCCACCGTTGTGGCGATGACCACCGCCAGGATGATTCCGAGGGTCTCCATGAAATCCCGTTCGATGAAGGCCAGCAGCAAAGAGACGAGCGCTGCCACAAGAAGTATCTGGATGATGGGGTCGCGGTATTTGTCCAAGTAAAGCTTCCAATAGGAAGTGCGGCGCGGGGGTGTCAGCACATTCTCGCCGTGCTGGCTGCGACTGACTTCCACTTGAGCGTCGCCCAAGCCTTGTAAATTCACGTTTTCGGATGATGATGTGTTCATTGCACAATGTTTTAGGGAATACGTCCAGGCGTAACGCCCGCTGCGCATTCGTCTTTGCAAAGTTAGCTATAATACATAGAAAAGGCTACATCCTTAAACGATATTTAGCTACTTTTTGCAAAAAATATTTGGAGTTTCCACCGAAACGCTGTACCTTTGCAACACTAATAGTATGCGATTGGTGCATTCGGGCTGTCGGTTTACGGCAAATCGTCTTCCCTTTTCGCCTTCAAACGGACTTGTAGCTCAGTTGGTTAGAGCAACAGACTCATAATCTGGAGGTCCCTGG
>NZ_JAXVAE010000175.1:0-12319 GCF_037460745.1 Hallella sp.
AAATAATGGTCAAAATATTTGGATTTTAACATAGAAAGCGAATTTTCGAATTTTTCCAAATTGCGTTAGCTAAATTCGTTCAAATTGGTAATCGTAAAACGATTATATCAATTCGTTAATTCGTTCAATTCGTTGTTACCGCGTCTGAGCGTAAATACTCACGTGTGTTATTTTTCACTCAAAATGTCGGATGATCCAGTTTTAGCCCTATCAAGCAAAGCGGGCTGAAAGCCCAACGATCTCCTTAGCCCAGGGCATCGCCTGGGTAAACCATAGCGACACGCTACGCCCTGCAAGGGCAAAAGTAAATATTATTCTCCCTGTTTCAATACTTTTGCCCTTTACAGGTCGCTTGCTTATTTATCGCCATCCACCGCAGGGCAGAGAAAATCGCCACCCTTCGTGGCGTGCCGCTTTGATTGATGCCCCCACGCTGACCTTCCCGCGCATGGCGCAACACGTTTTGTGTGATATTTTGGTACAAAAGTTGTGCGTCGTTTTTCGATGAACCAGATAGCGGAACCATTGTTTTTCCGCACTCACCGTCCCTCATCTGCGTTGCGCGCTCACCATTAGGCGTCTTTCAAGTTGCGATACCTACCTAACCGCACCTCGAAAGACCACGTCTCGAGGCTCAAAAGACCATGTATCGAAGCTCGATTAGGCATGTTTCGCAACGTGGAAAGATAAAACAGGAGCGCAAAATCCACCCGTTTTTCGATAACTTCTTGGCAACCAATAGGTTACACAACATCGCTGAGAATCGCGCATTTCCGCCCAATCGTTTCGTCGTCGCCGCCAACGATGTAGATTCCAATATAGATTGTTGCCAAAATTCACATCGCGCCCCAATCTCCCCACCTTATTTTCCCCAATCGGTCATTAGACCGAGACAAAAGCCCACCGCATGGCCCAAGGCCCCGAAATAGCATGGAATGGCTGGGCACCGGATAAATTATCGAAGAGGGCGATTGTCGTCTAAATATTATTTTGTACTTTTGTAACTAATCATTATAAACTTTGTTTATGACAAAGAGAGAAGCCCTTCAGTTATTTGAAGAAAAGAAAATACGCTCCGTATGGGACGACAAAGAAGAGAAATGGTATTTCTCTATAGTGGATGTTTGTGCGGTGTTGACCGAAAGCAAAGACCCTACAGCATATTGGAGGAAGTTAAAACAAAGACTGAAACAAGAAGGAAATGAAACCGTGACAAATTGTCACGGTTTGAAATCCCATTCACCACAAATATGCACACATCGCGGAGCTGCCGGATTTCGTTGGAGTCCAGCAGCTTCATTCGTCTTGCGCCTTCGCTCCCACGGTCCTACAGACGCACGCCGACCCTTCCGTCCCACCGCCTTGCACACCTTTTCCCACTTGTTTATAAAAAAAATACTGCAAAGCAATTCCAACTCTGCAAAAAATAGTTTATCTTTGCAGAAGATAGGCTGCATCTCAGCATAATGTTCAAGCAAGCTTGATATTCTGCCTTCGATTTGCACTATCCTTGCAGAAGATAGGCTGCTCTATCTTTGCAACATGCAAGCCGCATCGCATCATCAGGGCGGCAACTTAAACTCTTAACTAAACACTTACGTACTATCATGAACGAACAGAACGCAATGAAACCTTACGTCATTGGTCTCGACCTCGGCGGCACCAACTCGGTGTTCGGCATCGTCGACGCGCGTGGTGAAATCAAGGCTACGACAGCCATCAAGACAAAGGCCTACGACAACGAAGAGGATTATGTGAACGCATCGGTCGACGCGCTCCACATCATCATCGACCAGGTGGGCGGCATCGAGAAGATCAAGGCGATGGGTATCGGCGCACCCAACGGCAACTTCTATACGGGCAGCATCGACTTCGCCCCCAACCTTCCTTGGGCACACGACCACTCGGTGCCATTGGCCAAGATGTTCTCGGAGCGTCTGGGCGGCATCCCTGTGGGCCTCACCAACGACGCCAACGCAGCAGCCATCGGTGAGATGACATACGGTGTGGCTCGCGGCATGAAAAACTTCATCATGATCACCCTCGGCACAGGCGTGGGATCGGGCATCATCTGTAACGGCCAGATGGTGTACGGCAGCGACGGTCTGGCCGGTGAGCTGGGCCACGTCATCGTGCGCCCAGAGAACGGTCGTCTCTGTGGTTGCGGACGTAGAGGATGCCTGGAAACCTACTGCTCAGCAACAGGTGTGGCTCGCACGGCACGCGAGTTCCTGGAGAAGAGCGACACGCCATCGCTGTTGCGCGACATGAATCCGGAGGACATCACATCGCTCGATGTGTCGATCGCCGCCCAGAAGGGCGACAAGCTGGCCCTGGAGATCTACGAGTTCACTGGCGAATTGCTGGGTGAAGCTTGCGCCAACTTTGCCGCTTTCTCTTCGCCTGAGGCCTTCGTGTTCTTCGGCGGACTGACCAAGGCTGGCGACCTGCTCATGAAGCCTCTGGTGAGAAGCTACAACGAGCACGTGCTCAAGATCTTCAAGGGCAAGGCCCAGTTCCTGCTGAGCGGCCTCGATGGCAGCTCGGCCGCTGTGCTCGGAGCCAGCGCCGTAGGATGGGACCTGTAACCCGCCACACACCAGGAGCGTAGGCGCACCCCAAGAATCCATGGGCGAGAATGTGCCTGAGCGCTCCACCTTTCATACACCAATAGCATCGGCAACGCCTGCAAAAGGAGGCGTTGTAGGTGCTATTTTGCGTTTTGGCGGATATTCATGGGGCGAAAAGGCCGATGCGCTGAGGATTTTGCGTACCTTTGCCGCGCAAAACAAACAAAGCAAACAGCAAATAAAAGATTATCAGATGCAGAAGAAAGAACTCTGTTACATAGCGATCGTCGCCGTGTTGGGCCTGTCGTTGTTGATGGGCTTTGTGGTCGAAGTGTTTCATGTCGACTTAGGTACCTGGGCATGGGTGGCCCAATGGGTGTCGTCGCCCATCGCCCTGGCCATCGGTTTCGCCTTCGCCCTGCTCTTTGGCAAGGCGTTCCCCACGTTCAACAAGACCATGTCGAAGAAACTCCTACAATACTCGGTCATCGGCCTGGGCTTCGGCATGAACGTCAACCAAGCGCTTGCCTCGGGCTCCGAGGGCATGCTGTTCACCATCGTCAGCGTGTTTGGCACGTTGGGATTGGGTTGGCTGTTTGGCCGCAAGCTGCTGGGGGTTGACTCGCAAACCAGCTACCTACTGTCGTCGGGCACCGCCATCTGTGGCGGATCGGCCATTGCCGCCGTCGGCTCGGTGCTGAAAGCCAAGGCCGAGAGCATGTCGGTGGCGTTGGGTGTGGTGTTTGTGCTCAACGCCGTGGCCCTCTTCATCTTCCCCACCATTGGCGACGCCTTGGGCATGACGATGAAGCAGTTTGGCATGTGGGCGGCCATCGCCATCCACGACACGTCGTCGGTGGTGGGCGCAGGCGCCGCCTACGACCAGATGCACCCGGAGCTGATAGCCCAGCAGGGGGTGAGCGCCTTGGAGGTGGCCACCACCATCAAACTGACGCGCGCCCTGTGGATTGTGGTGCTGGCCTTGGTTACGCCGTTCTTCTTCCGCCAGACACTGGCCGCCTCGACCGACGGCCCCACGAAGCGTTGGTACCAGTGTGTGCCGCCCTTCATCATGTGGTTTGTGGTGGCCATCGTCTTCAACACCTACGTGCTGAGCAACGCCTCGCTCCTGGGCGACACCGCCGCCACGATGGGTGGGCAGATGAGTGGCGCGGTGAACAAGTTGGCCAAGCACCTCATCACTCTCTCGCTGTTCTTCATCGGCGCGTCGCTCACGCGCGATACGCTCCGCAGCGTGGGTCTGCGCCCGCTCATCCAGGGTGTGCTGCTGTGGCTCAGCATCAGCCTCATCACCCTCGGCTACATCTACTGGATGGCCTAACCGGCACAGGAGAATAGCATCATCCACTTCGCACAAGCATACCTACAAAAAGGGAGGCAAGCACATCCATCTGTGCTTGCCTCCCTTTTATTTTAGAATCACCCATGCGGATCACTTCGTCCGCACACGGCGGGCCTTGGAATCCGCACACGGCGGATTGGGCTATTTCACAATGCGGAGCGACTGCGATGCCTTGACGCGCACCTTGCCGTTGGCCACCTTCATGCCCTTGGCGGGCGTGGCAGCGGCAGCCTTGGCAGCCGAAGCCACGGGGTAGGTGTGGCTCAGGGTGGTAGGCTCGGCGTTCTCGATCTGCGAATGGAACGCCGTGCGAGTGATCGACGTGCCATTGGCGTCGGTCACGGCAAACACCAACACATACCAATCGCGCTCAGCGCTGGTGAAGGTCTTGGTGTAAGTGAACGTGCCGTCCTGCAACTGCGACGTCACATCGGTGGCCTTGTCGGAAGCCATCAGCACAGGCCAGGCGTCCGACGGATTCTCATAGCCCTGGGTGCCCTGCAGGTCGTTGAGCGCATTGTCCCAATCGTTCTCGCTCATCAAAAGCAGGGTGGCCTTGGTGATAGGAGCCGAGGTCTTCGAGGCGAAACTGTAATGGGCGTAGAGCGCGCGATTCTCGACGCTGAAGCTGTCGGTGTTGAGCTTCGGACAGTTGTCGTTGCTCACCGGCTTGATGTAGATGTCGTCTATTTGTCGCTTCACCTGGTCGCCATTGGCATCCACGCCAAGCACGAGGAACGAGTAGTGGTTCTCTGCCGATACATTCCACTTGTTCTCGCCTTGTGCCTGGAACTCGTTCCAACTGCTGGCGGTGAAATCGGTGGCCTCGGTGGCCATGATGTAGTCGTAACCCTTCACGTTGAGCAACTCATCGATGCTCTTCTTCGTTCCGAGCACCATGTGGAGCGTCTTGATGCCGTCGCCCGGCGTCACGCTGAACGTCACCTTGCCCGCATCGTCGAGACCGTCGTAGGTCACCTCGAGCGACTCGTCGCTCTCATCGGGTTCGGCTGTGGAAACAACCTTATACGACATGTCGGTGCCCAGCGCATAGCCTTCGCCTTTCTGAACGAGGTCGCAGGTAACAATGTAATAGTCCTGGCCGCCCAGGATATACTGCGTGGAGCCCGCCACGTTTTTCTCGCCATTGGTCAGGTTGTAGGTCTGTTCGCCAATCATGCCGCTGCCATAACCCGCCATGAGCAAGGTGGAGAAGGCGTTGAAGAGCTCCTCCTCGGTGCAGTTGTAGAGATCGGAGTTCATGTATTCGCGCATGAAAGCCTCGAGATACCACTTGTTCACCACCATGTGGGCGGCCATTTGTCCGTCGCCCTTGGTGAGGATGGTGTAGGTCACGCTGTTCTTGGTGGCGCTGGCGTCGAGGATTTCGGCCAGGCGCTGGTTGCCCACTCCCGCGGGGCGTCCGAAGGCGATGTAGTCGCCCTCTCCCAACTTCACGCTCTCCACGTTCTGGTCGCCCTTGTTGAGATTCACCCGCTGCTGGGCCTCAGCCGGGACGGCGATGGCCGCCGCGGCAATGATCATTGCTGAATAGATGTATTTTTTCATGGTGTAGTGTCCTCCTTGATGATTAGTTGAGACGTGTGATGCTGCCCTCATAATGTCCTTGCAGACTGTGGCTGTCGAACTTCTTCATGCCAAACACGGCGAAATCGATGTTGGCCTTGCCAGCATTGAAGGTGGCCTTGGCGTTGCCGCCGAGCGCGATGGGTGTCTCGGCCGTGCTTGTGGTGGCCTGGCAATACTTGTCGCCACCGTAGCTCACCGACATGAGCGCATTGGTCTCGTCGCCCGAGAAGCCGTGGGTCTTGTCGTCGTTGACGAAATCGTTGGGAACGGTAATCACCACATCAGCGTTGGCCATGCCCTCAAGCGTGGTGACATTGGCCTTCGACGAGAGGTAGATGGTGTAGAGGCCCGTGGCGTCGTCGACAGTGTAAGCGGCCGACTTCAGGTCGACGGGTGCGCCCTCGCCTACGGCATACTGGCTCGGGATGGTGAGGTCGTACTCCATCGGCGTGCCCTTATAGTAGAACTGCAGGCTGCGCTTCTCGCTCTGCTGGCCAAGGTTTTCCACATCGGCGACGAGCGTGTAGCTGCCGTCGCCACGGTCGAGCACCGACACGTAGCCTGTGGCATCGGCGGCCTTGCCGCTGGCGGCGAAGAAGGTCTGCGGATTGTTGACGTCGGTCACTTGGTCGTGCAGCTCAAGCTCATACTGCGTGTTGCCCTGGAGGTCGATGTCGTTGCCGTCCATGGCGCTGTTGGGCACAAAGAGGCGAGCGTAGTAATGGCAGTTCGCAAGGTCGCTGGCCTTGTCGATGTTGCCCGACGTGATGTAGAATGTGACACCGTCGGCCTCCTTCTGGGCAAACACGGCGCGCGTCTTGCTCTGCGTGTCGTCGACGTTGAAGTAGTAGGGATCGCTGACCGGCGAGGTGAAGGTGCCGTTGTAGTTCACAGCGATGTTGGACACGCCGTCGTTAGGCGTGACGGCGAGGTTCAGCGTCAGGTTCTTGTCGGCGATGTCCATGGCGAGCGAACCGTTGGCGTAATAGTCGGCCCAATCGTCGGAGGTGATTTCCACGGGTTCGTAGCTGTCGTCCTCTTCCATCTTCTTCGCGTCGACATACGTAACCTGGAAGTAGCTATCGGGATGTTGGTCGGCAAACGACTCGAAGTCGAGGTCCTCGCCCAGCAGGTCGGGCGTCATCACCACCATCAGGTAAGCCGAGGAGGCAAAGATTTCGTCCATCGTGGTCAGGCCCTCGTCGGCCGACAAGATGGCGTACATCATACCATCTTGCTGCATGACGAGCGACGACTTCATCTCGATTGTCTCGCCATCGACCACCACACTGTTATCGGGGGCCACTTGTTTCTTGGCGAAGGTGATGTTGTCCACATCCTTACCCACCTCGTAGGCGGAGAAGATGCGTCCGTTTCTCACGACGAACACACTGTCGGGCGTTGCCGTCTGGGCCACGGCGGGCACAAGGGCGCCAACCAGCAGGACCAGAAGGAATAATATTTTTCTCATGTTGTTTTTCTTTTGTGTTGCGATGACCGTCGGTGCGGCCACCTTATATAATAAATGGGATACCTAAGCTATTGTGGGATAAATCCAAATGGGCGCGCACTTAGCGCTTCACCATCTTGAGCGACTGGCCCTGCGCCTTCACCACATACACACCGGAGGCCAGGGAGGCTGCGTTGAGCGTGGCCTTGCCACCGCGCGC
Source organism: Hallella sp. (assembly GCF_037460745.1). Classification (NCBI taxonomy): domain Bacteria; kingdom Pseudomonadati; phylum Bacteroidota; class Bacteroidia; order Bacteroidales; family Prevotellaceae; genus Hallella; species Hallella sp. Next base: position 7,194 of record NZ_JAXVAE010000175.1, read on the forward strand.
CACCGTCTTGCCCACCAACTTGCCCGAGGCGCTGTAGAGCTCCAGGGCCTTGCCGTCGGTCATGCCTTCGGCCGTGAGCGTGTAACCATTGGAACGAAGGGTGATGGCAGTGCCTTCCTTCACCTTTCCGATGCCCGCGGCGGTGCCGCTCAGGTCGATCTTGTCGATGTCGGCTATCTTATGCGTGGCCACGACGGTGCCATCCTGGCCCACGAGTTTCACATCAGGACCCGACACTTCGAGTTTGGCTACCTGCGACATGGCCACCACATGACTCTGGCCGTCGAGGTAAAGCACGTTGACTTTGGTGTCGCCCGCCACGGCGGTCAGGCTCGTGGCGAAAAACAACAACGTTGATAAGAGGTACTTTTTCTTCATATCTGCTTCTCGTTAAGTGATAATTAATGTTTTCGTTACACAAAATTAACAAAAACTATCATGTAAAACAAACTTTTGGTTACTTATCTTTGTTTTTTCGTTCGGTTTTTCTTCATTTCGTAACAAAAAGCGCCTTTTGCACCCTTAACACCTTATATTATTTGCAAATGATATGCATTTAATCCATAATTTATTTGCATAAACCCTAAATATTCCTTAATTTTGGCCTTTGAAGTAAGACGCATGGCATTATAAACGACAAAAGGACAGCGCAACACCCATGACGTCTGACATAATGTTACCGCGCACAGCACACCCTCTGCAAGCGTTATAAATCAATAAAAACATACAATATGCAATTAAAAAACTACCTGACCAAGTTTATGGCGACACTCGCACTGTGTCTGCTAACCACCAGCGCTATGGCACAAGACCGGCTTATTTTTAGCCACGACACGGGCCAAGGCATAACGGGCAACCTCGGCAACGTGGGCAATGCCATTATGCAAAACTACGATGTGGCCATGCGCATCAAAGACCCCAACTTCGTGGGAATGAAGATTGCGGCCATCCGCGTGCCCATGGAAAACGCCGACCACCTCTCCAACCTGCGTGTGTGGCTCTCGAAGGAGCTTACCCTGAAGACCATCAACGGCAAGAAGACCAACGTGCCCGACATCCTATCGGTCAACGCCGACATCACGGGCGAATGGGTCACCGTGAACCTCGCCGAGCCTTACACCATCACCGAGGAGGGTGTGTATGTGGGCTATTCGTTCGACATGGACTCGCTCACCTCCACCAACAAGCGACCGGTGAACATCACCACCGAGCTGCACGAGGGCGGACTCTTTGTGCACACCACACGCAGCTACCGCAACTGGAAGGACATGAGCGACCAGTGTAGCTCAACCATGCAGGTGGAGCTCGACGGCGCTCCGCTCTACGCCGCCACGCCCTTGGCTGGCAACACCACCTACTTCGGTGCCACGGGCGTGAGCAACACGCTTACGTTCTACGCCGAAAACCATGGCGCAACAGGTCTGAAGAGCCTCGAATACTCGTTCTATTACGATGGAATGGTATGCACCGGAACCTACAAGTTCCCGACCGCCGTGGAGCCGGTGTATGGCAAGATGGCCTCGTTCGAGGTGAAGCTGCCGGTGGTAGACCGAAAGGACTATTATCCCATCAACCTCACCATCACCAAGGTGAACGGCCAAGAGAACAACGAGGCCGATGTGGATGTGGAGACCCAGGTGAGCATCTTCGACAAACTGCCTAAGCACCGCTCGGTGTTTGAGGAGTACACGGGCACATGGTGCGGCTTCTGCCCCCGTGGATACGTGGCGCTGGCTGCCATGAACCGCCTCTACCCCGACGATTTCATCGCCTTGTCGTACCACAACTCGGAGAACGCCTCCAAACTCGATCCTATGGAGGTGATGGCGGGCCAAGACTATCCCAGCAACATCTCGGGATTCCCTGCCGCATGGCTCGACCGCACCTATCAGATGGACCCCTACGGCGGTTTCCAGTCGGCCTCCCACAAGATGCTCATCGATAATGTGTGGAAAGCCGCTTGCGCCATGCCCGCTGAGGCCGACATCGAGGTGAGCGCTTTGCTCAACGAGGCCAAGAACGCCGTGACTGCCACCGCCAAGGTGGTGTTCCCCTTGGAGATCAAGAACTCGCGCTACGGTGTGGAGTATGTGCTCGTGGCCGACGGCTTAACCGGAACCACCGACGATTGGCGCCAACACAACTACTTCTTCAACGGTCGCCAGGGACGCGACTACCCCGAGCCCGAGTTCCAGCAGTTCATCGAAGGCCAAGAGTATGTTAGCGGACTGACGTTCGACGACGTGGTGGTGGCCACCTCACGCCTGCTGAACAACAACCAGTATCTGCCCACCGACGTGGAGGAGGGACACGAGTATGTGATGCCGGTGACGTTCGACCTCAACCAGGTTCGCAACACGGGCGGCAAGAAGATCATACAGGACGTGAACAAACTGCGCGTCGTGGCGTTGCTCATCGACTACAGCGACGGCACCGTGGTGAACGCCGCCAAGAGCGTGTCGACCGGACAGGCCACAGCCATCCAGGGCGTGAACGCCGACAAGAACTTCCAGACGGAGGCCGTGTACGACATCAGCGGCCGCCAGCTCAGCGCTCCACAGAAGGGCCTCAACATCGTGAAGGCCGCCGACGGAACCACGCGCAAGGTCATCATCAAGTGAACAAGGAACACAGAAAACAAACAACATAACAACTGAGCATTATGAAAAAAACAACACTCATGCTCGCTGCCGCCCTCTCGTTCTCGGCAGCTACGTTCGCACAAACACCCGCACAGACACCCACCCAGCAAAAGACGACGCTGAAACTCGCCAAGGTGGCCGCGCCCGCCAAGATGGCCAAGGTCATCGAGAACGTGCCCGAGATGATCACGAAGCAGCCCGCAGGCAAGCTCTATAAGGACATGTACGGCTACGCCAAGGGATTCATCTCCATGTGGGGAATGATCTACGAGGACAAGATGGATGGCCGTGCCCGCGACTTCGTGGTGGGCGACGACGGCTGCTACTACATGAACAGCCCCATCACCTTCCAGTACACCGACTCGTGGATCAAGGGCGAGAAGGGCGAAGGCGACACCATCGTGTTCAAACTGCCGCAGCAGATCATGGTGCACGAGGTGGGCGACGACCAAACCGTGAACTATTATGCCGCACGCCTGAAGTTCCAAAAGGTGAACGGCGAGAACCAATACGTCTACGACGAGAGCTCGCAGGACATGAAGTTCGTGTGGCGCAACGACTCGCTCATCAAGGCCGACACCAACGCGTTGCTCGGCATGGTCAGCGAGAAGGGCGACTGGAACGGCCTGGGCGACCTCATCAGCGAGACGGCTCCCAACCCGTTTGTCAACGACGGTCCCGCCGATCCGTCGAAGGCCGAGAAGTTTATCTTCACCTTCCATCCCTCGGAGCGCACCACCACTCAGCGCATCTCGAAGGTGGTGATCGAGGGCAACGACTTCTATGCCAACAACATCGACCCGCAGGTGCCGGAGGCTTGGATCCATGGCGTCATCAACGGCAACAAGCTGTCGTTCACCGGCGCTCAGTACATGGGCCTCGACAAGAACAAGCACCAGTATCGTTTCAACATCCCGTTCAACGTTTACTACGACGAGAGCACCTACGAGACCGTTTACCAACAGCTCAAAAAGGTGACCTTCAAATACGACGCCAAGACCAAGAAGGTGAACAATTGCCCCTATGGATTCCTGAGCAACTATGGCTACCGCAACATCGCCATGGAGATGCAGGTTGTGATGCAGCCGGAGTTTGAGGCCTGGGACGGTGTCATCGCCGCGCCCAGCAACCCCACCATCCTGCAGTACCAGGAGGCGTCGAGCGGTGAGGGATGTATTATCTTCGACCTGCCGCGCAACAACGTGAAGAACAGTTTCATGGACCAGAGCCATGTGTATTTCAACCTCTTCTTCGACGATGAGCTCGTGACGTTCTATCCCGACCAGTACACTGGAATATCGGAGGAGATGACCGATGTGCCCGTCGACTTCGCCGATGCCAACTATGCCTTCCAGACCTACGGATCGCAGCACCGCGTGGCCATCTACGACTCGGGCTTCGAGCGTGTAGGCGTGATGGGTGTCTATCAGGATGGCGACGTGCGCCTTTGCAGCGACATCGTGTGGAGCGACGGTTCGGTAACGTCGGACATTCGCAACGCCCACGTCTCGGGCGAGGTCCAGGCTCCCACCTATTACGACCTCAGCGGTCGCGCAGTGGCCGCTCCCGCCCACGGCGTGTTCATCAAGAAGAGCGTAGGTAGCGACGGCACCGTTCGCACCAGCAAGGTGGTGGTGAAGTAACGCATCACGGTCCATGTTGGCCACAACGTGCCAACGTGCCCCAATAGCAGGCGCGCCAAGGGTCGGTCCACGACTCTTGGCGCGCCTTTGGCGTTACGTCCCTACCGACACATACAGTCACGAAACATCACCACCACGCACAAGCATGAGCGGCATGTCGGCTATGGAAGACATGTTTTCTGCAAAAGATGTCGGCTATGGAAGACATATTTAGGCCAAAACATGTCGGTTATAGAAGAATATTTGTTATTTTTGCATCGGACACGATTCAACATCAATAAAAAAAGGCCATGGATAAGAACGTCATCAAACACATCATTCTCAGCCAACAAGAGTTTGTCAGCAAGATACAACTGCAAACACGCCCCATCGTGTTGGAGCCCAACATCAACTATGTGTTGGTGGGCATGCGCCGTGCCGGTAAGTCGTACATGCTTTACCAATACATCCAACAACGGCTGCGTGAAGGCCATTTGGCAGAAGAAATCTTGTTTGTGAACTTTGAGGACGAGCGCATCGCCGACATGCAGAAGGAGGATCTCCATCTCATCCTTGAGGCTTACCGGGAACTTTACGATCACAAGCCCATCATCTTCTTGGATGAGATACAGAACGTGAGTGGATGGGAACATTTTGCACGTCGCTTGGCCGACGAGAAATACCGCGTGCTCATCACCGGAAGCAACGCCCACATGTTGAGCCGCGAAATCAGTTCTACACTGGGTGGCAGGTATCTCGCCAAGGAGATTCATCCGTTCTCGTTCGGCGAATACCTTGAATACCACAACGTTCACCTCACCGACCATTGGGAATTGTCGCCCATGCGCGCCGATGTGATCCG
>NZ_JAXVAE010000176.1:0-10545 GCF_037460745.1 Hallella sp.
ACAGCAAAAAAACTTCAAGTTTTTCTTGCGTAGAAACATAGAATGCACACCCCCTTTCTGTTTATGCGTTCAAGGTCGTTTGGTGGCATATGCTAAAGCCCTTCGCGTCGGCCTCGACGATGTTGGTGCCCGCCTCGGTGGCTTATGTTCATCACCTTCATGCAGGGTGTTGTATATTGCTATTTCATGATCATTGTTATTGTTGGGTTGATGCTATTATTTGATGATGACCTTTGTCACGGAGCCATTGGCTTGCTTGATGATGTTCACACCTTTGGCCATGCGGCTTAGGCGGTTGCCTTGGAGGTCGTAGATGGCTACGGGAGCGGCAGTCGTGGCAGTCTTGATGCTTGTAGGCGTATCGCTGATGTCGAAGGTCACGGTCTTGGCCTCGCTGCCCTCAGGCAACAGCAGATAGGCGCGCATGCCCTTGATGATGTTCTGGCTGCCTGTTGCGTGATAGAACTGATTGTTGGAGATGAAGAAAGCACCTGTTGGGATGTAGCCAGCTGTGTACACTCCCACGAAGTTGATGCCGTTGCCATTTTGCACAGGAGCCTTCATGTCAACATCGACATTCTTCGCTACGATCTGGCTCACCGTCTCGTTCACCCTCACCATATATGGCTTGCCGGCCTCGATGCTCTTGGCTGTGGCGAAACGCAGGTTGATGTTGCCGTTGGCATCTACGTGGGTGTCGTCGGTGAGCTCCTTCACCTCCCAACCCTCGGGAATTGTCATGTTGAAGGGCAGCACCAGCGTGCTCCACTTGCCGTTGTCCTTGATGGTGCGGTTCACGGTGATGGTGGTGTAATAGTCAGACAGGGCAGATGTTTCCTGTGCGGTCTCGTCCATGGTGAGCTCGTTGCCCAGGAAGGTCATGCGGAAATTGTCGGCCTTGAACCATTGGCCCTTGTCGTTGCCCAAGGCAATGTCGGCCTTGTGATCGGTAACGTCGAACTCGCCCATCACCAGTGCCATTGTTCCAGCGCCCACGGCAGCTGTCTTGGTTGTTTGATTATTGACGGTGAGCGAAATGTCGTTGCCGGCATCCATGGCCACCATTGCTGACACACGATACTTGCCGTTGGGCAATCCGTCGACGGTCTGTGTGAGCGGCTTCACGGCACTGGTGCCGTTCCAAGTGTTGAAGAGGTAGGAGCCTTCGGTTCCCAATGTGGTGTATGTAGCGTTGTCCTGCAGCACCACCTTGGTTTCCCAGCCCTCTGTGGCGCAGCTCCAACCCGTCATGTCGCCCAACTCGAAGTTGGGGTTTACGATGGCGAACGTCATGTCGGCATCCTGTGAGCGCTGTTGCTTGGCGGCCTCGCAGAGCAGGGCGTAGATAGCCTTAGCCTCGGCTCTGCCATCGCCCGTGTAAGAGCCGGCCTCAACACCTTGGGTGTATTCTGCCAGTTGTGTGTTCAGGTTGTCGCCCGCATGGTCGGTGAAGTTGGCTGCCTGTTGCTTGGCCTCATCAAGAGCCAGTTTGATGCGACCATTGGCGAGGTCGGTGACGTACCTCAAGCTAAAGTTATCGGCCTTGAAGAATCCTCCAGCCATCGGCATGAACAGGTCGTAGTGGTCACCACTGCCACCCACGGCCCCCACGGTGAGATTGCCGTCCTCCACGAGGAATTGCAGGACAGCCTCTTTCATTTGGCCCTTGTCGTCGGCCACGATTCCCTTGTGGGCGTGGTTGCCGATGAGGAATACCGAGCGTCCGGCAAACGACGTGAGCCGAGCCCGCACCTCGTAGAGGCCATTCTTCACGCCACTGATGGTTTGGTAAATGTAAGGAGCCGACGTCTCGTTGTCGCCGTTGTAGGAGTTGAACAGGTAATTGCCGTCGCACCCCTGCACGCTATAGGTGGCGTCGCTGTTGGGCTTCACGTTCACGTCGTAGCCCGTACCAGAGCTCCATCCCGTCATGTCGCCCGTCTCAAAGCTCGGATTGATGATCAGGGCTGTCATGTCGCCCGAAGGATTGTTGTTGAGCGATGCGATGAGTGCGCGCTGATAAGCCTTGTCGACCCATTCGCAGAGCACCTCCACGTCGGCTTGAGTGGTGATGGTGTTGCTGTTGTAACGGTAAATCACAGTTGAGATGTCGTAAACCTTCTGGCCCGCTTCGTTGAGTTGTTGTACCTTGGCCCATGTGTCGTTCACATGCTTGGCCACTGCGTTCTTGAAGGTGATGTAAGGGTCTACGTTGGCGTTGTCGTTATCACCGAAGTAATAAAGTTCCATGTTGTCAACGGCCAACATGCCTGACTTGTTGGTCAGGCCATTGCATTTTTCCTTATGCAGTTTAATGGTGGCGTTGCCGCCCTCGTTGAGTGTGGCTTTCAAGGTGAGCTTGTAGTCATCGTTATCCTTGAATACCTCTGACGCCTTTGTTGGCCCTTCTTCCGCTTTACTGGCGTCCATTCCTACATTGGTGTTTTGCTTGATGTCGGTTTGCTGGTCAGCGAAGGAGAAAGTGGACTTTACCGTATGATCTTTTGTTCCGCCGACTGCGTAGGCTCTTGATCGGTAGAACGCCTCTACCGAAGCAGCGTATGTTCCTTTGGGCAGATTGTTGATCGTTTGTGTCATGGTGATGTTGCCAGTGTTGATGAGGGCCGCACACCATCGATACGTTGAGCTGTTGTCTTCGCGTACGCCACCGTAGCTGGGGTCGCACGAGAACTCCCACCAGTTGGCCGCATAGCTTTTACCTGTGGCCGTGTTGTTCCATCCGTCCATGCATCCGAAACTTGCTCCTTTCACCAGCGGTGTGATGTTGAACGGGCTGGTGGATGAGGCTTGTTGCTTCATCACCTCCTTCAGTTTGGCCTCTGTGAGGATGGCCCATTTCTGTCGGTTGTCGTTGACATCGTAGGGTAGTGCCTTTACCAGGTTGTCGGTTCCTACAGAAGCCAGGGCACCTGTGGCGCACCTGATGATGTATTGGTATTCCTCGCCTGCCACAGGCTCGAACGTCCAGGTGGTGTTTTGCTGATTGTCCATGTAAGGATCCGCCTCGGCCGACACCGATCCCTGGATGGTGTTGATGCGATACTGTCCGTCGACGAGTGTGAGTGTCAGGGGCATGGCCGACACGTCCTCCACGGCGTGGGTTCCCCAGTTGGCTCCAGCCTGAAGATATTTCTTGGTGGCCAGGTTCATGAGGAAGAACGTTTCGCCCGACAGGGCTACTTCACCGGCGCTGTTGCCCGCGATTTCAGGAACGGTGGCCGTGGCCGCCTCAGGCAGCGTGTAGTCGGTCTGTGTGGCAGGTGCTGCCGTGGGGTCGGTGACGGTGAAACAGACGGTCAGGGGATAGTGGTCGGAAGCTGTGAACGACGTGTCGTGCAGAAAACTGTTGGCTTGGATCTTCAAGCGCGACTTCGAGTTTTCTATCCAGAAAATCTTGTCGACCACCTCTCCTCTCTGCGGTCCCTCGTCGCCAATCATGATCGACGGGTCGCCCAACTTGGGATAGACGCCACCGCGGATCAGTTCGATCCATGCATCGTGTATGGTGAGGTTGTCGACGGCGTTGATGGGGTCGATGAGTTTTCCCTTCACGTCGTCGCGCGTGTAACGGCAGTTGGTGTCGCCCAGAATCAGTACGGGGCGCCCATTGTCGTGGCTTTTGATGTAGGTGGCCAACTGCGTCAGTTGGCTGGCTCGCGCCTTGATGTCGCCCTCGCCGTCCTCGGCGTCCATGTGCAGACAGTAGAAGTCGATCTCCACTCCTGGCGCGATGGTGATGGTGTAATAGCGGAATCCTTTGTTGATGAGGCCGTCGGCACCATGGTCGGTGAAGCCATAGTGATCGTTCCATTTCACCCGTGTCTCGTTGCTGAAGCTCCATCCTGTCTTTTTGGTGAGTAGCAGTCCCAGGCCGTCGGTAGAGTTGGAAAGGCTGCTGACCTTTCCTCCGTGTGTGCCCACCGAGTAGAGGTTGGCAATGGGAGCGATGAGGTAGTCGTGGAAATTGAAGTCCTCCGACATGGCCACGATGTCCCATCCCTTGGCTCGGGTCTCGTTTCCGATGGCCGTGGCTCCCGCCGCTTCCTTTCCATCTTTGTTAATGGTGATGCCTGCGATTTTGTTAGGCAAGCCATCTACGTTCAGCGTTGTTGCGTTGAACGTGTAACTTCTTTGCGCCAATACGCTGTTGGAGGGGCATAGGGCCAGAAGCGTAAAAGAAACTAAGAATAGTTTTTTAAGCATAAAAGTGATTTGTTAATTGGTAGTTTGTATAAAACCTGTGCAAAGGTAATTTGCTGAAATTACATCCGTGTGTTTCTGATGTTACAATGATGAGAAAAGCAATTGTATATTCAGGCAGATGTGTTTTGTGGTAGTTGGATTTCATTCTTCTTTTTCGCGCCTTGGCCTTCTCAAGAAGTGTTAGGCGTTTTGTTGTTCTTTCCGTCTCCGGCGCATGGGCTTTTCGCGTTGTGGCGGTTGAGGCCAAGGGCAACGCGTAGCCCATGCGTTGGAGGGGAATGGAAGAATGTGAGCAATCCCCATGGATGGGGATAGGGGAGCGGTCGTTACTTCTTGTCGAACTGCAAGGTCATCTTTCCGATGTAGATGCCGCTCTTTCCGTTTTGGTCTACGGGGATGGGCTTGCCGTCGAGGTTGTTGGCGTAGCGCAGCGTTTGGAAGTAGGTGTGGCTGTGTCCGCCAAGCACCAGGTCGATGCCGCGCGTGTGGCTTATCACCTCCTGGTCGCCCATGCCGTCCTCGTGCCATCCGAGATGCGATATGCAGATGACGAGGTCGCACTTCTGCTTGCGCAGCAGGTCGGCCATCTTCTGTGCCGTGGCCACGGGGTCTAAGTAAACCGTGTTGCCGTAGTTGCGCTGGTCAACCAGTCCCTTGAGCTCGGGAGCGAGGCCAAACACGCCAATCTTCAGGCCTTGGTGGTGAAGAATGACGTAAGGCTTCACGATGTTTTGCAGGTCGTATTCGCTAAACTCGTAGTTGGCGCAGACGATGGGGAAGTTGAGGCTCTTGAAGAGACGCGCCATATTCTCCAGTCCGAAGTCGAACTCGTGGTTTCCGATGGTTCCTGCCGCGTAGCCCATTTGGTTCATCAGTCCGGCCTCCACGTCACCCTTGAAGAGCGTGTAATAAGGAGAGCCTTGCGAGAAGTCGCCACTGTCGAAGAGCAGCAGGTTAGGATCCTTGGCACGCTCCTGACGGAGCATGGCTATGCGGCGCAGGAATCCGCCGCGCCCCGCCTGCACGGTGTCGGCCAGCGTCTCGCCGAGCGGCATGATGCACGAGTGGGTGTCGTTGGTGTGAAGAATGGTCAGCGTCTTCTGTCCGAAGGCTGTCGCCACACAGAGCAGCATGGCGGCTATGGCGATGAGTGTCTTATTTTTCATAGGTTATTCTCCCTTCCATTTGAGCGTTGACGGCCTTGCCTTGTGCGGCCATGTGCTTGAAATAGTTTACGATGATGTGGCGCACATCGTTCTCCTCGCCCTGTGGCGACACCTCATGGGTCTTCGCCTTGAAGGCTTCGAGGCCCCCGTTGCCCTGCGCCAGGTAGTCGAGCGTTGCCACACGGTATGTGGCGTTGGGGTCGATGGGTTTGCCGTGGAGCGTGGCCGAGCGCAACTGTCCGTCGTGTGTGATGACGAGCTTCACGCCATGGCTGACCCCCTCGCCGCCCACCTTGGCTATCTCGCTGAAGAGCTGCTGGGTCTTCTCGCCCGTGAGCGTGAGGAAACAGATGTGGTTCTCGAACGGCGCCACGTTGAGCACGTCGCCGTAGGTAACGTCGCCCTGAGCGAATGCGGCGCGTATGCCTCCCACGTTGTATACGCCGAAGTCGGGCGTTTCTTGGAATGCCTTTCCGCCCCACACCAGGATGTCGGCCAGCAGGTTGCTCTCCTCGCTCTCGGGTTTGGCTGCCGACATGTAATGGTCGATGCGTCCCACGACCGGACTCATGATGGAGTCGACCGTGTGCTTGTAGGGCGCCAGGAAGGCAGCCGCTTTCTGATCGGGGTTGGCGTCGTAGCGCTTGTCCACCAGGATACGTGTGCGCTCCACGCCCGCCAGTTGGTAGTGCGACCCGCACGACGTGATGAGCATGGGTGCTACCAAGGCTATAAACAGAGTTTTTCTTAACATAACAATTGGTTTAGATGCTGCAAAGATAATTATTCTTCGTCGTTTGGCGATAGCCGCAACCTAAATAAAATGTTAAAAATGAAAGATTTCTGCCTTGTGACGTGGCCTGTTTGCCTGAAAAGCCGTAACTTTGCACCGCTTTTCGGCCCGACCGCTGGTTGAGAGATGAGTTCTCATGCTACGTCGGGTTGGTGAGACAAACAATTTTTAATCAAAAACAACAATGGATTTAATTAAAGTTGCTGAGGAAGCATTTGCAACCGGCAAGCAGTTCCCTGCTTTCAGAGCTGGTGACACTGTGACTGTCGCTTACAAAATCGTCGAGGGTAACAAACAGCGTATTCAGCTCTATCGCGGTGTGGTCATCAAGATCAACGGCGAGGGCACAAAGAAGCGTTTCACCGTCCGTAAGATGTCGGGAACCGTGGGTGTGGAGCGTATCTTCCCCTTGGAGTCGCCCAACATCGACTCAATCGAGATCAACAAGCACGGTAAGGTGCGTCGCGCTAAGCTTTACTACCTGCGCAAGCTGACTGGTAAGGCTGCTCGCATCAAGGAGAGACGCGTGATCAACGCAAAATAATCCTTCCCTTTCAAGCCACGTTTTCATGCCATGGCATAACCCGAACAAGATAGGTTCTGCTCTTTTGGCTTAACGAAAACGCTTGATTCTTGGCGCCAGTGCCCTGTGGGGCGCTACGAAAAGAAAAAGACAGGAGGTAAACATCCCAATGGGGTTGTTTGCCTCCTGTTTCCGTTTATGCCTGTGGTTCGTTTGTTTAATGACGATTTTTGGTTAAATTACGAATTATTTGTTTTTTTGTCGAAACGCTTGCAACTTGTTACTATTTTCTTTATCTTTGCCATAGTATTCATTAAAATAGGAGGTTTTTATGAAGAAGTTGATGATTTTGTTGTTGATGGGCGTTCTGTCGGTTACGACAACGAGTTTTGTCCCTATGAGCGAGTGTGATTCTGTTGAGCTCGCAGATATAGCGGTGACGACTTGCCCTTCGTGTCATGCACAAAACAGCGTTTTTAATACGAAAACGGAAATTTTTACTTGCCTTAAATGCGGTTGTGAGTGGAGAAACATTGATGGTGTTCGGGTTGTGATAGTTGCCGCGCCCAAAAATCCGCAACCCTTTGATCCCAATCTGTAGATCATAACGGCTTTGTTTCTTATATAGCCGAACTTATGATTACTGACCCTTTTGTTTTTAAAACAATGGACCTATGAAAGCTAAGCAGTTTTACCTTATTATATTATGCTTGTGTTTGGGAACGCTCGCATCGTTTGCGCAAGGTGAGGACCTGAGTGTAAAAGGACGTATTGTAGATGAGGCTGGCGCCAAGTTGGTGGGAGCCCATGTGCAGTTCTCGTCGATGGGAACCACACCTAAGGTAACAGATGTGGCGTCGGATAGCGCAGGTGGGTTTGAGGTAAAGCTGCCGCTTAATTACTATACGATGCGCGTAACCTACACCGGCTTTGCTCCCTATGAGGCCCAAGTGGAGTGTCTCGGTAACTTGAACCTACCGCCCATCGTGTTGCGGGAGAGCAGCAGCGAGTTGGCGGGTGTGGAGATAACGGCCAAGCGTATCAGCTATAACACCAAAGGCTACGTGGCATCTCTGGCCAACGACCCGCTGCTGAAAAATTCGAGTTTGGCCGACGCGTTGCGTATGTTGCCCGGTATCAACCTGGAGGAGGGCTCGTTTTCGGCTTTCGGAGAGAAGATAGGCTCGGCGTTTGTCAACAATAAGCGCTTGATGTTCAAAGGGGAAGCCTTGACGCGCTACTTGAGCCATTTGCAGGCCAAGAACATTGTGTCGGTGGAGGTGCTCAACAGTTCGGCCGACCCGCTGCTCACCGACAAGATGGCTTTTGTGCTTAAGATCACCACGAACCGTGCCGACGATGGCGGCAGCGCTTCTGTGGGTCCGTCGGCAACCCTATCTAACGTTTATGAGTTTGAGGTCAATCCTTCCGTTCATGTGGAGCAACGTGTGGGAAAATGGTCGATGTTTCTGACCCCCGACTATTCGCCTCGCTCCATGCTCAACCGCGGCTCCAAGGGTCTCACCCACTATTATGAGAACGATGTGGTGCGACGCGAAACAACGATGATGCACATGAAGGTTAAGCCGTCGGTGGGTGTGACGGCCGGATTGGCGTACGACTTCGACAAGAACAATAACCTTTCGCTGAACCTCAGCGCCACCCATCAGGACAAGACGCTGTCCAACTCGACGCACAACGAGATACAGGAGGACGGCCAATTGACCAGCGTCACCGATGGTTATGTGGCCGACTATAGCAAGAGCAACTATTTTCAGGGGATGCTCAACTATTTTGGTACGCTGCCTGTGGTGACCCTGTTCGGCTCGTTAGACTATGCGTTCAAGGGATCGGACGGCAACATACAGCGTAACCAGACCGTGGGAGATAGCCAGCAATCCATGTTCCGGCAAGACAAGAAATCGTATTACCACCTGCTCAGCGCCAGCGTATCGGCCACGTGGAAATTATCGAAGGCCCACCGTGTTGTTACGTCGGTGAGTGTGGACGACTGGGACAACAATAACGACTACAGCCAACTGGCGGCACAAAGTCCCGACCGCTACCGCTACCTGTACAACGAGACCTCGTTCAGAGGGTCGTTGGGCTATGAGTTTAGGCAGGGCGCATGGGATTTGAGCATAGGCTCGCGCTACCTCAAATCGCACATGAAACCCCTCTTGGAGCAAGGTGGTGAGGTGGCATCCTACAAGCGCAACGTCAACAAGTGGCTTCCCTATGCCATCCTTACCTACGTGTATAACCAGAAGCGGTACGAAACCATCACCCTGCAGTATGAACGTAGTTACAACTTCTCCAACCTCATAGCCATGGACCCGTCGGTGCAGTGGAAGTCGGAGTACAGCTACGAAAAGGGCAACCCCCACCTCAATCCTGGTTTTACCGATGAAGTGGCGTTGCAGATGCGCGTGCGCCAATTCAGCTTTCGCGCCAAATTTGTGAACACGCTTGAGCCAGGCCGTACCTACGATCTTGATGAGCAGGGCAACGAGGTCATCTCGGCGGCCAATGGCCTCCATTCGCAACGGTTGTTTTTCTACGTGAATTTCCCCTTGCTGCAAATCACGAGAAAGTGGAATGTCAGTTATTATTTAACTTACGATTGGCTGCGGTCGCGCTACGGACAGAATAAACAAATTGCGAGTCAGGTGACGGGCGGCTTCACGTCGATGGCTACGTTGCCAGGCGATTTCAGCCTGCAATGCTCAGCCATGCTCTGCAGCCCGCAGCGCTCGGTCTATTCCACCCAATACTATTTGGGTAATGCCGATGCGAGGGTGGGCAAATGGATGATGAATAACCACCTGTATGTGGGTGCAGGTTTGAGATATATGTTCAGTTCTCGTTCGTCTACGAAGACCGCCTTGTTCCGTTACGATAGTCGGCTCGACCGCCCCCTGTTTACCGCCTTCTTGTCGGTGCGCTACCGATTGGCGTGGGGCAACAAACGGGCGCGCGTCAATTCCAATAAGGTCATATCGACCGAGTCGATGCGTATGAACTGATAAAAGCCTTTTGGGGTACGCGCCACACTTCCCTTGGCGCGATGCGTCCTGTTTGATATTTTGGTGCAAAAGTTGTGCGGCGTTTTTCGTTGAACCAGTCAACGGAACGGTCGTTTTTCCGTGCTCGCCGTAGCCAGTTTGCGTCGTGCGCTCACCGTTAGGCATCTTTCGTCTTGCGAGACCTGCCTAACCGCAGCTCGAAAGACCACGTTCCGCGACTCGAAAGACCATGTATCGTCCCTTGGTTAGGCATGTTTCGCAATGCGAAATGGCCAGCCAAGAAGGTTGAATTCTTTCCTGTCGCGGTAACTTGCTGACTGTTGGATAGTTATGTAATTGCGCTGAGAATGGCGTATTTCCGTCCAATCCTTCCGTCGTCGCCACCAACGCTGTAGATTCCAATATAGTTTGTTGCCATAATTCGCATTGCGCCCATCCTCCCAACCGTCCTTTTCAAGGCACGTTTTCTCGTCATGGCAAAACCCGAACAAATTCGGATCGGGTCATTTGGCTTAACGAAAATTCGAAAAGAAAACCACAAACTAAATTTCTATACTTATGATCTTATTGGTAACCCGTTTTTATGAGAAGATAGTAGTCCAATGCTTCGCTATGTTTAATGATCATCCCCAATGACATGAAGGAATTGAATTTCTAAGTCTTTATGAAAGCCGTTGAAAAAAGTCGAATAGATAAGCGAACTGATAATTTGATAGTAAAATATTGCTTTCTTTTATTTTTTTTATCAAAAACCTTTGTTTTTGTAACTATTCAGCGATAGCCTTGCACCTTAATCCGCGATTGAAATATACA
>NZ_JAXVAE010000177.1:0-35456 GCF_037460745.1 Hallella sp.
TGAGAAGTGTCAGCCCTAATTTGTCTTGTTTGAAAAGTTTTACCGGACAGCAATAGTCAAAAATCACAAGTATGCCATGCCGCCACCCCCTCAGACGCCGACGCTTTCCGCAAGAGGATGGCCTTCAACGACATAGGGAAAAGGGTTCGCAAATCGGCAAGCACAGAAAGAAGTCAACATTCCTCCCCCATAACTACATTGTTTTTTGGAAACAGCCATGCCTTCGGACGCAAATACGCGATTCTCCGCATATTTGCACAACCATCTGACATCCAACATATTACAGATTTGCACCATCATCCCCCACGTCAGATTTCACATTGCGCCTTGCAAAACATGCCTAATCGCACTGCGAAACATGCCCGACCGCGCCTCGATACCTTACGTTTCGCAAGACGATACATGGTCTTTCGCAACACGAATGGGCATCTTTCGCAAAACCAACGCTCAAAAACACGTCTTCCGCTCTGCCAAAATGCCCGTTTCGCGCTCTATTTCACCTCGAAACGCGAACCATCTTTTTAACCAAAAATCATAACACAAGCCCGTTCTCCTACCCCCTTCTTCGTTGACGGGGTTAACTCCAAGCACCCATTGCCCTTAGAAGCAACCACACCCCATCCCTTCCCTTTCGACAAATGGCGAACAATAGGGAGACGGGGAATTAGGCCTACAAGGAAGGACTTACCAACCCGCGCCAAGGATGGTAAACGTCACAACGACGTTCACCTTTTTCACCTTGCCACCATCCTGGTAGCGCATTTGCATGGTCACGGTGTGGGCAGCATCGTAGCAGTTGTCTTGATAGAGCCCACAGTTCCAACGGAAGAGATCGTTGAACACCTCGATATATACATGGCCATTGGCGAAGGTGCTGGGATTGCCGTTAGCGTCGAACCATGCGCCGTAGGTGCCGTTCGTGCCGTTGTGCCCCTCCTCGCCATCGGTGGTGAGGGGCACAATGGTGAGTTTCGACGCGTCAAACTGCGCCTCGCCAACACCAATGAGCTTCAAAAACTGTGCTTTGTCGACCACTACCTTATTGGTCTGACTGAACCCGTCGCGCCACGCCATGGCCGTGGTTACCCGCAGCGTTCCCATGAGGTCGTTCACGCCAGGCACCACAGGGTTAGGGTCGGGATAGGCGTTGACGATGCCATTGAGATACGCCACACGCTTGGTGAGCCACTGGTGCAGGGCCGCCACCTCGCTATCAAACGTCTTGCCCTTGATGGGCCAACGCGTCATATCGCGCTGCATGGCACCCCGCTTGAGTTCCTTCACATAGCGTTCACATTCGCTCCACGGCTTGGCCACAATGCTGTCGGCCAGTCGGTTCCACTCCGCCTTGTAGTCGGTAACAAACGCCTGGCAACCAAAGAGATCGGTGAAGAAGGCCGGTATGTTGCGGTCGTAGCCATTGCGCCGCAAGGGGTCGGAGCCCATCACCAACTCACGGTAGTCGGCATAATAGTTGTGGCCTGTGGTCATGGTAGCCCAGTCGAAGTCGTAGCCCGCGTCGAAGTCCCAGAGCGGGCCCATGGTCCACTTGCCTCCCGCGTCCTTGAAGAGGAACACGCTGCGCGGCGCCACCAGTTCCACGTTCTCCACCAACTCCTGCAACTGTAGGAAATGGATCATCGACGGCACATCGAGCAGGCTGTAGATGCGCGCCGAGTCCTTGCTCTGTATGGCTTGTTCAAGAATGGCGAGCTGCCGCTTCACCGAATCGAGCCTATTGGCGGTGAGCGCCTCGTCCTTGGGATATTTCACGCAGACGGGCATGGCATAGACCGACGACCAGAAATTGTCGGTGGCGGCAGGACTCAGTTCGGGGCCATCGTCGCGGTCGAGCGAGAGCAACATGCCCTGAGCATCGCTCACGTTGACCCGGTTCTTGCCCTGCTGCACCTGTTCGGTGAGCTGGTACACGCCCCGATAATCGCCATTGACAAAGAGCTCCACATAGCGCGTGTGGTTGGTAAAGGGCATGCCCATCCATGCGGCCGCCTCGAAGACAAACGTATTCATCAGGTCGGTGATGTCACGGTAGTTGGCCAGCAACACCCAACTCTTGGCCTTGCCGAGTCCCAGCAGCTTATGCTTGGCATCGAGCTTGATGCGGTAAGGCTTCTTGTCGTACCAGCTCCACGACGAGTTGCCACGCCCGCGGATGGAGGCTGGCGCCGAATAGTTGGAGAACGATCCGCATGCGTTGAGACTGATGTGGCAGGGCACATACGCCTCACGCGAAACGATGTCCTTGCCGTCGTTGGTGGTGACATAGAGTTGGAACACGCGGTAATGGTTCTTCGTTTCCTCAAGCGGTTCGTCCTCGAAGGTCACCGAGTCGACCTTGGCGGCATGAAAAGGAACGGGCACACCGTCGGGACGGAGAGCCCGCAGCAAACTGCGGTCGGCCGAAAAATCAAAATGGTCGATGTCGGTGGTGACGTAGGGAAAATCCCAATAGGTGTTATAATCGCGCATCCGCACATGGATGCGCTCCTGTGCCTGGGCCGTCAAGGTCGTAAGCGCCAAGATAAGCCAAACAATTCTTCTCATAGCGCGTTACTTCTTTACAAACTTAAAACTGCTTTTTCCGGCCTTCACAACATAAGCGCCCTTGGACAGGCGCGACACGTCGATCACCTGTCGGCCATCGGCTTGGCTTACAGGCACCTCAACAAGCCTACCACCCAGGTCGCTAACCACCACCGTGGCGAGGGTGTTGAGCACGATGGCGCTTCCGGCCCGCTCAGCCACGATGGGCAGGCGAACGCCTGTGGGGTCGGCGTCAACCAATCGGAACTCGGCGATGTCGCCAAACTGATAGTGGCGACCCTCAACCCACACCTGCGAATTGACGAAAATCATCACCGGGCGTTCGGTGGCGGTGATGGGGAAATAGGCTGCCACACCGCCCTTGGTGGTGATGAGCAGGCCGCGCGCACTGGCCGCAAGTACGGTCAGGGCGAGACAAAGGACCAATGCTAATTTTTTCATAAGGATGGGGTTGATGGGGTTTACTTAAACTCGCCGGGCTTCTGGCCAAACTGCTTGGTGAAGCACTTCGAGAAATAACTGGGTGACGAGAAGCCCACCATGTAGCTCACCTCATTGACGCGATACTTGCCCTCGCGCAGCAGTTGGGCGGCGTGTTTCAGGCGAATAACCTGTATCAGTTCGTTGGGCGTCACGTCGGTGATGGCCTTCACCTTGGCAAACAAGCCCGAACGACTCATGTTGAGTTGGTCGGCCAGGAAGTTGACGTTCAGTTCCTTGCTGTCGATATGATCCTCTATGAGTTTCGTCATCTGCTGCAACAGTTCGCTGTCGACCGGCGACGCCTCCATCTCGCTCACCGTGGCCTCAGGCGTTGTGGAGAACATCTGGAAGAGGCGGTGGCGCATATCGAGCGTGTTGCGGATGCAAGCCATGAGGTATTCCATGGAGAAGGGCTTCTCTATGTAGGCGTCGGCACCACAATTCATGCTCTCGGTCTTCGACGCGTCGTCGGTCTTGGCCGTGAGCATCACAAACGGTATATGACTGTAACGGCGGTCCTTGCGTATCTCTCTGCAGAACGTGGGGCCGTCCATGACGGGCATCATCCAGTCGGAGATGATCATGGCGATGGGGTTGGCGCGCAATTTCTCGAGCGCCTCCTCACCATTCTGCGCACTCACCACGGTGTAGTCGGCGCGGAAATGATCGGTAAGGAAGTGCAACATGTCGATGTTGTCGTCCACGATGAGCAGGTAAGGATGCTCCGTCGGGGCGGCGCTGGCCACAGCAGCCACAGCCTGTGGGGCTGACTCAGCGGCAGGAGCCTCGGCATCGGGTGTTGGAGCCGGCGTGGGGTCCTCGGCAGCGACGGCCAGTTGTTGTTTCACAGGCAGCACCACGGTGAACGTGGCGCCACGCCCCAGCTGCGACTCGACGCTAACCTTTCCGCCGTGCATCTTCACAATCGACTCCACAATGGATAGTCCGATGCCCGTGCCGGGCTTATTGTCTTGCGCCTGATAGAACGCGCCAAAGATCTTCTTTTGGTCAGACGGACTGATGCCCACACCATCGTCGGCAACCGTGATGGTGAACGTCTGGCCGTCGGCGGCTGGCTTACAACTGAGCGCCACCAGCGAGCGGGTGTACTTCGTGGCGTTGGTCATGAGGTTGCTGATAACCTTGGTCACGGCCTCGGCGTCGACGATGGCGGTAAACTGCTCAGGCGGATAGTCGACCGTGAAGCGGGCGCCTTTCTGCTCGAGCGTGGGAGCGAAGCGTTCGGCCACGGCATGCACCAGGTCGTAGATGTTGCGGTCGGCAAAGCGCATCTCCAAGCCTGCCTGTTGCACCTTGTTAAAATCGAGCAACTGATTGACGAGTTCCAACAAGCGGTGGGCGTTGCGGTCGATCATCTTCAAGCTGTCGCCCTGCGAGGCCAGTACGGTATCGTTGGAATGGTTGGCCACATGGCGCATGAGCGTCTCCAACGGACCGATGATGAGCGACACCGGGGTGCGTATCTCGTGGGCTATCATGGTAAAGAAGCGCAGGCGCGCCTCCTTTACCTCAAGGTCCTTACGCTCATTGAGGCGACGCATCTCATAGCGGTGGGCACGCTCGGCAGCGCGCAAGCGCATCTGCAAATAGAACCACACGGCGGCTGCTATGAGCAACAGGTAGAACACACGGGCGGGCCAGCTCCACCAAAACGGCGGATGCACCACCACGGTGAGGCGTGCCTCCTCGCCCGACCACACGCCATCGTTATTGGTGGCTCTCACCCGGAAGGTGTAGGTGCCCGCAGGCAGACCCGTATAAGTGGCTATCGGCGTAACGGTGTAGTTCCATCTCTTGTCGAAGCCGTCGAGCATATAGGCATAGCGGTTCTTCTCGGGCGAGCAATAGCTGAGCGAGGCAAAATGGATGGCAAACATGTCGTCGCCCGCATAGATGTCGATCTCGCTGGCGGCGGTCAGCGCCTGCGGCAAGCGGTTGGTGCCGGCGGGGACAGGTTGGCCAAGGATGTCGAGGCGGGTAATGACCACCGGCGCCTGACGGGTGTTGACCTTGACCTGATAAGGATAGAAACAGGTGAAGCCATGGAGCGAGCCAAAATAGATGCAGCCATCGGATCCCTTGAGCGCCGACGCCGAGCAGAACTGCTCGCCGGCTATGCCGTCGTAACGGTTGAAGGTCTGCAGGCCATCGGTGGCCGAATACTTCAGGATGCCTTGGTCGGACGAGAGCCATAGCACACCGCCATCTTCCACTATGGCGCTGATGTTGCGCGTGGGAGACTCAAGCTCTAAGGGCTCAAAATCGTCGGTGGCGGGGCGCCATACATAGACGCCATACGGGGTGGCCACAAGCACACGACCGTCGTGGATAACACAGAGGTCGCTCACCTGACGCACAGGAAGCGTCATGCGGCCCTTGGCGCTGGGAAGGTAGCGACGCCACCGCCCCTGACGGTCGTAACGGCTCAGGCCATCTTCCTGAGTGGCAAACCAAACGTTGCCCTTCTGATCCTCCATAATGTCGGACGTGAGCGATCGGGTGGTTTGCATGCGGCGAAAACTACCCTTGGCCAAATCGGCCTGGAACACGCCATCGATGGCACCCACCCACAGCCTGCCACGACTGTCGCGATAGAGCGAATAGACGCTGGCGGGAGCACCCACAACTGTCGACACCGCTCCCGTGAGGGTGTTCATGCGCAAGATGCCCTGTCCGTAGGTGCCTATCAGGAGATCGTCGCCCTCAAGCAGGAAGGAATGGGCATTGACCTTCGCCAGTCGGCCTCGGGCGGCGAAATCGACCATCTGACCCGTGGAGGGATCGTAACAATCGACACCGCCATCGTCGGAGGCCACCCAAATGCGATGCTGGTGGTCTTCGCAAAAGCGCGACACAATGTTGCCCCGCAACAAAGGCGACGTCTCTGAAACCAGCGAACGGAACCTGAAGCCCATGGGCGACACGTAGAACACGCCACCATAGAACGTGGAGAACCACAGGCCGCCCTCGCGGTCGTTAACCATGCTATAAACAAACTTGGGCAACAAGGCTGGAACGGAGGCCAGCAACGGGGTGACGGCGGGCATGGGGAAAGGGGTGACCGACTGGTCGTCTGGATGGAAGACAAACAGTCCCGCATCGGAACCTATCAACACGGTGCCGTCGGATTGTTGCAGAAGCGAATGAATGTGGTACAGACTGTTGTCGGCAGGATTGACCACACCCTTCGGGGTGACGAGGCCCCGCAACCATGTGCCATAAAGATAGGAGCCATCGTCGAGGCGCAACATCGACATAACTTTGCCCTGGTTCACCTCATCTGGCAGTGCGAAAGGAGTAAGGCGGCTCGTGGAACGATCGAGCAGCAACACGGAGTGCAGACCACGGGCGGTCAGGGCATACACCTGGTTACGGCTGTCGACATAGACGCCTTGCAAATAGCCTCCCGCCTGGGGGGCGGCAATATGGGCGAGCTCCTTGGTGCGGGGCGAATAGCAGAAGAGGCCCTGGCCATGGGTGGCGATCCACACATTGCTGTCGCGGTCGGCCACGATGCCGCTCACACGGGCCGTCAGCCGCACACCATCGTGCGCCTTCTGGTCGATGGCCGCAAACTGCTCAGTGGAGAAACGGAAGAACAGGGCGCCTTGCGCAGTGCCTACCACCAAACCATCCGACAAGGGTTGGATGGCTCCCACAAACTGGTCGACGACACCCGGACGGACGAAGGGCTGTACCAGCGTGCCGTCGTAACGGCAGAGGGCACCATCGGTGCCCATCCAAACAAAACCTCGCGGGTCTTGGGCCAAGGCACGAACGGTATAGGAACACAAGCCATCGGCCATGGTGATGTTGCGCGCCGCCATGGGACGCATGGGCTGCGCCACAATCGACAGGGGCAGGAGAAGCCAAAGGGCAATCAGAATCTTCTGTTTCATTGTTGCAAAGGTAATAAAAGTGGCGCGATGGGACAGGACTCATGCGCTAAAAAGACCAACGGCAAGCGCAATCACCGGAAGTGTCCAGCCAATGCGCTTGCCCAGAAGGGATAAGGAGGGGATTACTCGGGGCGTACACCCTTGTTGAACGTCACGGTATAGGGATATTGCCGGTTGGGGCGCTTCTCGTCCCACGAGAGGCGCTGATGCTTCGCGGGAGCGCCCATCACCACGAGGTAGACGGCCTTGAGCGGCTCGGCAGGCATCTTCAGCGAAGCGCCACCATGGGCCACGGGCTTGCCATAAACGGCCTTGCCTGCGGCGGTAACAGCCACCAGGCCATAGCGCAGACCGCCTTGGCGACGGGCCTGGTCGCTGGCGGCGACGGTGGCCACCACCTTCTTGCCCGACTGGCAACCCGTGAGGCGGATGGCGTTGAAGCCGTAATCCTCGGGCGTAAACTCCTTCTTGGGACTCCAACCACTGCCAGCGGCCTCCATGGGGGTGGCAAACTGGCAGGCGTAACGGCGCGTCTCCTTGTAGGCATGGCGATAGTCGAGGTTGACGAGACGTTGGTAGCAGTCGATCATCTCATCGTTAAACCGCTGTTGGCTGATGCCATAATGGCGCTGGTAGGTCATCACGGGATCCTCGCCCTGGCGGCCATCGCGATAGAGGTCGGCAATGGAGGTCAGGCCATGCTTCTCGCCCCAATAGGCAATGACATAGGGCGAGTGGTAGATGTTGGAGCCGTCGAGGTAAGCCTTGTGGGTGAGTTTCTTAAAGGCTTCGAAGTGGTAGTTCTCGTCGGTGAGCCAATCGGGATTGACAAGCCAGAGCATCCACTGCGACGTCATCTCGAAGAAGCCGCTGCCTCCCCAACAGGGCGAAAGGCTATCGGCCTGGATCTGCAACTGGAACGAATGGCCAAGCTCATGGGCCAAGCAGTTGAACTTGCGGTCTTGTATGCGGTTGGGGGTTACCCAAAGGGCGCCAATGAAATTGTCGTAGGTGCCACCGTAGGCCGTGCCCTCAAGCGAGTAGTTGATCATGACCATCATCTTGTAACGGTCGGCCTTACTACCGGGCAAGCTGAAGCGGAGCGTGTCGCGGAAGAAATGATAGAAATACTGCACACGGTCCTTGAGGCTCTCAAGGTCGAAGCTCATGGGATGGCCTTCGAGCTGTGGCGGGTTGGCGGGATTGTCGCCAAAGCCTTTCTCCCAGAAGAACACGAGGTCGCGTGTCTGCGTAGAGTGCATCCACGAATAACGGCTGCTATCGCAGGTAAAATCAATGGAGCGTAGTTCCTCAGGAATGAAAATGCGCTTCTGCGCTGAGACGGAAAGACTCACGGCGCAAAGGAAGGATAGAAAGAGGGTTCGCATGGGTTTGAGGTATTATGAGTGGGGGGATGGCTTATGGGGGGATGGGGCCTGTAGGGCTACATAGGCACTGCGGAGCCATTGCGGTGTGCGAGTCCACAAGGCCTATCTTGCCCAAGGCCAGAAAGGCCCATCACCCCACCCCGCTTATTTCAACTTGGCGCCAGTGATCTTGAGTTGGTAGGGCAGTTGGTCGTCGAGCGACTCCTTGTCGTCCCACGGGCATTGGCGATACTCGGTGGGTGAGCCTTGCACCACAGCCCAGAGGCGTGTGGCGCCTTCGGGAACCTTGAAGGTGGCCTTGCCGCTCAGCGAAGAGGCAGCGGCGCCGTCGGTGTTGCTTACGAGCGTCATCGGACTATACACGCGCTTGCCGCCACAAAGGGCCACGAAGCCAAAGGCCCAGCCTTCATGACCGCTCACTGCGGTGACATTGTAGTTGCGTACCTTGGCCACGGGCTGGCCATCGCCGTTGACCTGATTGCCCGCGTCGGCCTTGGGCAACTGGCTACCGGCATCCACGCCACGGAGATCGAGCGTTACCTCAGTGCCTGCGGCGGGAACCAGCAAGGGAATGATGTTGAAGCCTGTGGGCTGCGGACACTGCTCATAGCCAATCTGTTTCCAACCATCGAGCGTGTCGTAGAGCGCTACGGTGAAGGCATCGTAGGCCGGCTGAATGCCGTTCCACGTGCGGTTGGTGGCATACATACGCGTATCGTTGAAGTCGAGGGTCACGGTCTTCTGCGCATACTCGAAGAGTTGGGCGCGAAGCGTGTCGTAGTTGTTGTCGAGGAAAAGGCGCATGTAGGCCTGGTTGGCATCCTCGGGATAAGCGCTCTCGTTCCAGATGCGGCCAAGGGCCTTCAGGCCATAGCGCTCGGTCCAGTAATATTGCTCCCAATAAGAGGCGTAGCGCTGCCACTCGTGCTCAAAATGGCGGTGATGGTTGTTCACCCAGTTCACGAAATTGTAATCGCTAACGGTCTCAGAGGGATAGTCCTGATGGGCCTGCCATTGGGCACACTGCTCCCAGAAGCCACAACCTCCGTTGGAACCCGGATAACCGTAGCGGAAACCACTGCGCATGTCGTTGGACTTGCCATTGATGATATTGTCGCAGTAGGTCTGATACTGGAAAGTGTGACCTATCTCGTGGGCGATGGTGGAGCCAACGGGATGGCACGTAGCCGGCGTAATCCACAAGGTGCCAATCACATTGTCGTTGCCGGCTCCTGTGGCCACCCAGTTGTCGATGGTAACGCCATCGTGGGTGCCGGGATAAAGCAGGTAGATCGACATCTTGTATTGATGGAGACGACTCTTGTGGCTCTCGGGCTTATCCACAACCACCATGCCGAGGCGGTTGATGTTGGTTGCGTAGAATTTCTCGGCCTTCTTCAGCAGGTCGTCGATGTCGACACGGCAGTCGCTGGGAACGGTTGAGGCATTGGGATGGTCGCCAAACATACGATCCCAGAACACCACGAAGTGCTCGCTCTCCTTGCTGCGCTTGAAGGTCCAGCGATTGGTCTCCACGGTGTAGTCGTTGTTATAGCTCTGGTCGGAGGTGGTGGGCTTCCAAAGGATGAGACCCGGATCGCCAAAGACAAGCATGCCGTTGGACGTGCCATCGCTGTTGACAAGATTGTTCACGCGATAATCGTTATAGCCTGCAGAGTACTGGTTGGAGTAACGACGTATGATGGGCATGGCGGAACGCGCGAAGAACTCCAAGGAATCGAGCCCAACGGTGGAGAAAAGGTAGCGGTTGGCCTGAAAGCGGTTGGCATACTGCACATAGAGCGAGTCTTGCGCAGGAAGCGACTGCAGCGCGGTGAGGAGAACAACTAAACTGAGTAATATCTTTTTCATCTGTAATTCTGCTTATGGGTTCATTTCACGATATACTTCTTTCCCTTGACAATATAGATGCCCTGAGGCAGGCCTTCAAGGGAGATGGCGTTGGGACGCACCATGCGACCATCGATCGAATAAACGGGGAAGGGCTTGTTCTCCTCCTCTGAAAGGATGTCGCGCACGCCACTCACCACCTCCATGTGGAAGGTGAAGCCTTTGAGCGATTTGAGCAGGAAGCTGCGCTTCGGCGTGACGAAATACTTGCGCTTGAAATCGACCACAGGACCGCGCAACCCTGAGGTGTGGGTATAAAGTTGGATATCGTCGGCATGGCGTGCGCTCGACACGAAAACCAGCGACATGAACATCTCCTTGCTGCTGGCTTGAGAAGCCTGTGGCATCAGGGTGAACGCAGCAAGAAGGAGAGGCAATAATCTTTTCTTCATAGAACGGAAATGATAATACGAATAGGATTGAAAAGAAACGAAAGAGGCATGCCAAAGGCTACGAAGTGTGGCTATTGGCACGCCTCCTATGGTAAGGCTCGTCGGCGTTTACCGACAAGCGGGGTTCACATGGGATTCGTCGGGATTAGGGCAACGGCAAGTACCAGTTGGCGGTTTGGTAGAGATCCTTGCCAATGAGGCTGCGCATCTCGCCCACCTTGTCGGCACCACGACGGCCATAGATCTTATCGGCGAGGTAAGCCGGATTGCCACGACGCAAAGCCACACGCATGAGATCGTAGTAACGCTGGCCCTCGAAGGCAAACTCCAAGGCGTCCTCGTCCATGATGAGATCCTCGACATGCTCGATCTGATACTTCAAACGGGCGTCGCCTGTGAGTGTAGAATCGTCGGGCATGACGTAACGCTCGTTGTACTCAGACCAACCGCAGCCACGTGAGTGGATACCCATGGTGTTCTCTGACGTCAAAGCAGGATAGGCTCCTGAGCGACGCACATACATGTTAGAGGGGAATGAGAACTGGGCAATCCATGCTGAGTCGTTCTTATAATAAGGAATGACATTGGCCTGGATGCCCTCGTCGTTCAGACCATTCTTCAGGATCTCGAAGGCGAAACGGGGGAAGCCGGCGCGGTTGAGGGCCTCGGCCAAGTGCATGTAGACCATTGAACGGCGGTAAACCTGCACGTTCTGGTCGCTGTGCTTGCTGTTGATGACATAGTCGATGGTCTTGTTGTGCACCAGGTTGTCCATCTTACGCGTTGCGAAGGCTGAAGAGAGGCGCAAGTCGCCCGAACGGTAATTGTCGAGGCCAGAGGGGGCGTAAATGACGTTGCGCGTTGACGTGTAGTGACAATAAGTCTGGGCGGCCGAGAGGTTGATAAGGCTCTGCGACGGCACGATCGACGCACTGTAATTGTTGTCGGAACGCGAGTTGAAAAGGTTGCGCAACTGGCTGTAGTTGCCCTCTGAGGGGATGGAGTCGCCAGGGATGAGCGTCACCAGCTCGCTGTTGGCCGTATAGTTGGAACCCTCGCGGAAGAACGAAGCGAAACCATCGCTCATCATGTCCCAGTGGGTGCTGGTACGGCTCCATTCCACACCTGAGGTGCCGGTGGGATAACCTGTATTCACACCATTGCGGGTAGAGAGGTATTTGTAATAGCATACGGCAGCGTCGCGGTAATTGCCCAGCCAGAGGTTCATGTCGCCCTCAAGAATGTAGATGGGGAAATAGAAGAAGCGCGATGCCACGCCACGAATGCTTCCGTAGCCGGGCTTCTCGATGGTCTCAAGGCCCTGAAGGTCTTTGAGGAAATACTCGCAGATTTGCGGCATGTCGTACTTAGGATAGTCCTTGTCGGCATCGACCTTCGAGAGGATGGGATCGGTCACAAAAGGCACCTTGCCATAAACTTGGGCCAACTGCATGTAGGTCCATGCGCGGAAAGCCTTCACGGCGGCATACTCCTTGAGGAAGATATACTCGTTGCGGTTGTTCTTCAGTGCTGTGTCGGCCTTGGCAATGAAATAGTTGCAGTTGTTGATAACGGCATAGTAGTCGGCCGGAGAGTTGTAGGCGTTGGTGGTGTCGTTCACGTTGAACAGAGCCACATCGCGCAGGTCGGCCGAGGTGTTGGCATTGATGTCGGAGAGGTCGCCGCGCATCTCACCCAAGAGGATGGTGCGGTCGGAAATGGCCTGCAACTTGTTGACAATACCCACCACGCTGTAGAGGGTGTCCTCTGCGCTGTTGAGGTGGTCCTTGTCGGCAATGATCACACGGTCGGAGTCCTGATTGATAAAATCGGAGCAGGATGTGAAAAACGGGAAGGAGAAGAGGCCAAGGGGCAGAAGGGCTGCCAAACGAAGGCTTCGTTTGCCACAAGCCTTGATCTTATCCTTTATGCTGAACATTGTTTTCATGGTTATGTGTTATTTGGGAAGCCTCGCCACCCACGCGGGGTGGCGGGCATGGAATGATAATGGTTGTCGGATTAGAGATTAACCTTCACACCAGCGACAAAGCTGCGGCACTGGGGCAGTTGGCCCAGGTCGATGCCCTGACCGAGCACATTGCCCGTCATGGTGAACTCAGGATCGGAACCGAGATACTTGGTTACGGTGAACAGGTTGTTGGCCTGGATCCAGAACTGCAAGCCCTGCAGGAAGGTTGAATGCAAGGGGAGCGTGTAGCTCAGCGTGACGGTCTTCAGGCGGAGGTAGCTGCCATCCTCAATCCAACGGTCAGAGAAGCGGCTGTTGCCCATGGGATCCTGGAAGGTGGCCTTCGGCATCGTGGTAACCTGACCCTCGGTCTGCCAACGGGTGGTCATGGCCGTGGTCTGGTTGAGGAAGCGGTTGCCGCCCTCAAGCTGCGAGCGCATGTAGTTGTAAACGTCATTGCCCAACGAGTAGTTGAAGTTGACGTCAAGACGGAAGCGCTTGTAGTTGAGCGATGTGAAGATGTTACCATAGAGATCGGGGTTGGGGTCGCCAATCACCATGCGGTCGGCCTCAGTGATCTGATGGTCGCCGTCGCGGTCTACGAAGTGCATGTCGCCCGCACCGAAGTAGTTGCGATCCACACCATTCTCGCCCAAGATGTAAAGACCTGCCTCGGCTGCCTCCTCACTTGTGGTGAAGACGCCAGCGGTCTTGTAACCATAGAAGAGGTTAGCGGCCTGTCCCACCTCTGAGTGGATGGTAGCGCCATAGAGGTTGGTGTCGAACGATGTGCGACCGCCAGCCAATGAAGTGATCTTGTTCTTGTAATGGCCCACGCTTGCGCCCAACTCCCACTGGAAGTCCTTGGTGGCGAGCACCTTGCCAATGAGGGTAAGGTCGAAGCCCTGGTTGCGCAGCGAACCACCGTTGCTCCAGTTCTCACCCAAACCTGAAATATAGTTGAGGTTCTGATAGGTCAGCAGATGATCGGTGTTGGCCAGGAAGTAGTTGAAGCGCATGTTCAGGCGGTCGCCAAGGAAATTGGCCTCAAGACCCACATTGAAACGCTTGGTGGTCTCCCACTGCAGATGGGTGTTACCAATATTGTCGAAGCTGAGCGAGCTGACGCTCTGCATGAACTTACGAGCGCGGAAGTAAGAACGGGCGGCATAGTAGTCGATGTCGTCGTTACCGCTTACATCGTAGCCAGCGGAGAGCTTCAGGTAGTTGACACCCGGCACCTTGGCAAACCAAGGCTCGTTGCTCACAACCCAGCCGCCTTGCACGCCCCAGAAGAAGCCCCAGGGTGCGCCACAGATCTTCAGGGAATTGTCGGCGTCGACACCAAAGCGCGAAGAAGCCTCGGCGGTGAGGTTGGCCTGCAGGTAGTAGCGCTGCAGGTAGTTGTACTCAGCCTGCGCGTACCAGGCCCAACTGTTCCAGTTGTCGTTGGTGCCCGAGGTGGAGGCGTTCATCAGGTCGGCGCGCATCTGCGGGGTCTTATCGTTACCGGTGTTGTAGCCAAGCTGCTGGTTGAGCGTGTAGTTCTCCCAGTTGATGCGGGCACCACCGAACACATGCAGGTCGTGGCCGGCGTAACGGTTGCTCCAATCCACACGTGTGTCGCTGAACACCGAGTTCTGCTTGCTCACGAGCGAGCGCACCTCGTTCTCACGCACACCTCCCACAGCGGCCACGTAATAGCTGGGCACACCGTTGAGGGGAATGTAATACATCTCGTTGGTATTGACGAGGTTATAGCTGAAATGCTCTGACACGAAGAGATGCTTGTTGAACTGGTACTTCGGCGTGACACTGAGGTTGACCATTGAGTTCTCAAAGCGGTTCTTGTTCTCTGCCTCACCGTACTCGAGGATGGCGATGGGGTTGGCGAGCTTCCAGTTATAGTTGTCGACATGGGCAAGAGCCTCCTGGAGGTAATCCTCATCGGTGATGTCGAGGAACGAATTGCTCATCTTACCGCCAGCATAAGCATAAGGAGAGAGCATGGGGCTCTTCACGTAGGCCAAGAAGGCGGGCGACGTGGGTGTTCCGTCAGTGTAGTTGGCGGGCGCACCATCGTTGCGCAGGTCGCGTGTTTGGTTGGCAAAGCTGGCATCGAAGCGTACGCCAAAAGCCTTTGAGAGTTGGATGTCGGTGTTGAAGCGGATGTTCAAACGGCTGGAACCGTTGTCCTTCAACGGACTCTGATTATTGACATAACCCAGCGAGAGGTTGTAGTTGGCCACATCGTCACCACCCTCCACATTGATGTTATAGTTCTGCGTGAGGGCTGTGCGGTAAACGTGGTCCTTCCAATCGGTATTGTTGTGATACTTGGGATAGTAATAATACGAAGGATCCTCGTTGAGGAACTTGAAGTCGGTGATGGTGGTTCCTGAGGTACCCAGCAGGTCGGCGGCATAGCTCTTATACTGGCTGGCGTTCATCATGTCGATGAACTTGGGCTCGAGTGTCACACCTGTCGAGAGGCTTGCCGTGATGCGGGTGGCCATCGACTTGTTGCGGCGTGTCTGAATGAGGATGACGCCATTGGCACCCTTGGCACCATAAAGGGCCGTTCCGTTCTTCAGCACGGTAACCTTCTCGATATCGGCCGGTGAGATGTTGGCCAAGATATCGTTGTGGAAACCATCGTGGAGCAAGGTACGGTTGTACTGCTGATCGAAGATGACTCCATCAACCACGATGAGCGGCTGAGCGTTGATGTTGAGCGAGTTGAGTCCGCTGAGGAACATCACATTACCCACACCCGCCGTACCATTGCGCTGTACGGAGTGGACGTCGGCTCCAAGGCGCTTCTGAATCTCGTCCTCAATGGTCACGCCGTTGGCGTAGCTGAAATCCTCAGTGCTCTTCGTGCCAAGCAGATTGCTGCCACTGGCATATTCGCTATGGAAGGTGTTGGGGTAAATGTTCACCGTGCGCTGATCGGCGGCCTTCGTGAGACCCAAGCGGGCGGGGTTCATATCAGGGGCCGTAACCTTCAGGGCGGTGGCGAAGAGGGGCACCTCTATTTCGTAGGTACCATCGCTGTGGGTAAGGGCACTATAACCATCGACCTCAGCCACGCTGACGATGGCACCCGACATGGGCTTGCCTGAGGCGCCATTGAGCACTTTACCGCTCACCTTGCGTGTGGCATATTTCTTGACTGGCTTAGCCGTTCGCTCCGACTTGACCGCATTGCCCGACTCAACATCGTCTTGTGCGACGGCAGGAAGGGCACCAGCCATCATGAGCGCCAGGCCATATATCATATATTTTTTCATACGTGTATTCGTTTATAAGCGTTGTTAGTGTGAACGTCGCTGCTTAATCCTCATGCGGCTTGAAAATGATACAGTCGATGTGGAAGTCGGTAGAGTACTTAGCTGTCTGGCTCTGCGACACCTGGCTCATGATACGCAACTTGACGTTGGGCTGCGTCAGACCATAAGAGCAAGCGGGGAACTTGAAGTTGCTGGCCACCTGCACCGTGTCGACCTTCATCGGATCGTTGGTCTTGAGCTCGAGACGACGGTTGAGCTGACGGTTGTCCTTGTTGGTGTAATAGAGCATGCAACGGAAACGGTTGGGCAGCAGGTCCTTCTCAGGAATGTACGGATTGTAGGCGTGCTGGGGAGCGAACACGACGTAAATGTCGTAGCCCACGTTAGAGAGCAAGTCGGGAATGCTGTACTGAATCGACGCCACGGGGAAATGGTTAGGGTTGGTCGATGTGTTCTCAGCAATGACATCCACGAAAGTGTTGCTCGAGATCTTGTCGTAGAACGGGTTGTCGGACGACACCTGATGGATGGGCAACGGCTGCGAAGCGTCGATGAGAGTGTCCTGACGGCTGATGTTCTCGGCCTCGACCTTCACCGTGCGGAAGAAGGTCTTGGTCTTAGGCACATTAAACTGTGAGGCAATGCGCACATGACCGTTACTGCACTCCATATCGCTGGTGCCATCGAAGATACCGCCTGCGTCGAACGGACGATAGAAGATGTTGTACGGCTCAAGATCCATTGCCTTACGAACCTGATACTCAAAGGCCTGGGTAGACACAGCCGAGTCGGCAAACGCTGCATCGGGGTTGATGGTGCGACTGAACACGGTTCCTGAGAGGATGGCCAAACGGGTGTTGGCCTCCTGCATGGAGTCGCGTTTGTTCACGGTGTTGGCGTAGTCGAAATAGTCGTGATATTCGTTCACCATGCGGGTCCACTGGTCGTTCGTGGGAACGAGCATCCAATAGGTAGAGTCCTCTGAGTTGATCTGACCCAATGTAGAGAACAGCGAGTTGCGGAGCACAACAACTGAGTCGAGATATTCTGTCTGACCGTCGGCGTTGATGCCACCCGGCACACTGGCGGCCTCGCTAAACTCATAACGCGAATAGCTGTTGATGAACTGGTAAGCACTGTCGATGCTGTTGTCGATTCCCAGATACTCGAAGATATTGGGGAAGTAATCGATCTTCTTGCCGATAGTGAAGAGCACGCCATTGGTGTGAAGGGCGTTCGAGGTGATGAACGTCTCCTTACCGATGGCCGTCGGTGAGACGGGCTCCATCTTTCCGTTGAGCATGGTCAGCGTGTCGTTAGTTAGCGTCGACACAGGCTGCGTGAAGAGCGAGATATGGTTTTGCACAAACTGGCGAATCACCGTGTTGTCGTTGTCACGCACACCCTTGTTCTTCTGCTCCTGGTAAGCACTTACAAGGCTGTCGGCCTGATCGGCCGTGAGGCCATCATTGGTAAGCGCGAAGACGGTATAGGTCTGGCTGCCAGAGAGGTTGCGGTCGTAGTCGCAGCCCTTCAGCACACGAGCGAAGTTGCTCAGCTCGCTCTGTGAAGAGATGGCTTGCCAAAGGGTGGTCTTGCTTCCCTCATCGCCCGTCGAAGGATCATAGTGGTCGTCCCAATCGGAGCAGGATGCAAGGGGCAGGGCAAGGGCAGCGAGCCCCAGCCAAGCCTTTCCCATAATATGATTAATCGTAGTTTTCATTGTTTTTGTTTTTGATTGTGGTTACTGTTGGCTGTTGCTCGCCTATTAAAGCATGTCCTCAATCTCACCTTCGTCGGTGACACCATAGACACTCTTCGGAACCAGCTCGAGGTAGTCGATCATGAATTCGTTGTTGTTACCCATCTTGGTCGACACGCTGCGGAAACGCAGGAAGTGGTCCTTGTTGGGATCGATGTGTACGGTGCAGAGCACTATGCGGAAGGTCTGCGTCTGTGTGGCAAACACTGTACGGTCTGAATAGCCCGTGGGGTGGCCCTCACCATTGATGCGGTATCCGCCGGCTGCGCCACGATAGTAGCCCTTGTTCTTCAGGGCCTTCTGGTCGCGGGCAAGTTGCTCCTGTGTCATACCGGCATAGTTGCTTACCCAGTCGCTACCCAGGATCGACGGGTCGTTGAGCGCAACGGTCATATCGAGAGGAATGCCCTGCGGAACGCCATCGAAGTAAATCTGTGCGATGCCTCGGGTCGGCTCCTGCGCATAGCCCATACGGATCTGCCAATCGCCCTCGTAGGGCACGGGCGGAATCTTGAAGGTAATGTCGTAGTTACCAAACATGTTGAACTCATCGCCCTCATACGAATCGTAGTAGTTACGCGGACGGCGGTAGATGAAATCGCCATTCACCTTCACGTTCTTCAGATATCCGTCGGGGAAATAATAGTTGCGGCCATACTTGGCGGTCTCATCGTATGCTGGGTCGTTGTGCGACGGGTCGCCATTCTGACGAATGTTCATGGTCATCATCTCCGGGAAGATAGTCGACAGGTCCATGCGGATACGCACACCATCAACGATGTCGCGCGTCTGCTCAGAGAAGGCCAACAGGTCGTCGACATAGAAGTAACGGCCATTGAGGGCTGTGTTCTCCACACCGTTCTCCACAGTCTGGCTGACCTTGGCACCCGTAATCTGGTAGTCGTCGTCGTAGCGACGGTTCACGTAGCGCTGTCCGAGCTCGCTATTACCGGCATAGCGCACAACGGTGAGACGCTCAAACTTCAGCATGGTGTGAGGCAGCATGGTCTCATACCAGTCGACGGGATTCATCTGTGTGGTGCTGATACCGATGTCGTTACGCGGTGTGAGCAGGTTCCAACCGATGACGTCGCGGTCGAGGATATGGTAAGCAATGAGCCTGTTGAGCGGGTTCTTGCGGTTGGTCAGTGAGTCAAAGCAGTGGTAAGGTTTATCGACATCCTCAGGATATGTGGCGTCGTAAATCTCACAAGCCTTTTGGTAGAGCTGTTCCATGGTAGTGATGCCATACTTCAGGCGCAGGATCGAATCGGTGGGAACGAAAGCCGTGAAGCCCGATTTCTTCTCATCGGGAGCAGTGGCTGTCTCCTGGTTGACGTGCGATGTGTACTTGACTCGCGGATACAGTGTATGGTCGTACGACTCGTCGATGTAAGCGTAAAGCGAATCCTCAAGGTGCGTGTCCTGCAGGGCCTTATAGAAGAGGCTGATGCGGGGGTTGTCCTTCAGCACGTTGGGCAGCATGCGTGAGCTGGAAGTCAGCACACCATCGATGGGTTGCATGATACCATTCTCCACCGAGTCGTCTTGCAGGGTGAAGATGATGTTGGCAGCACGGTTGAGACGCACCACGCCATTGCTATCGTTATCGAAGTCGTGTGTGATCTCAATGAAACGCTTGTTCATGTTGGCGGTGGTCAGCGTACCGTCGTTCATCTCAGAGGTGGCGAACATATTCTCCACCAGGTGCGTGCGTGCGATGGTATCGCAATCGGCGTCTGAGAGATCGCTCACCGAGTTCATGCCGCGGCTCTTGAGGTAAGCCTGAATGGCGTCGTTGGTCGGTGCGAAGCATGTGTAATGACCGTAGGCTGAGAGCAGATCCATCAAACCGGCGCGGTCGACGATAGCGGCATAGTCGCTAAACTGCTCGTGGGTCTTGAGGTACGTGCTCATCATTTCACCCTTGAACGTGTAATAGTTCGAGGTGTCGGGCTCGTCGGAACAAGCCGTGAAGAGGAAGGCGACAATGAAGAGCGGCAGCACGGCCAACGTCTTTGCGCCATACCTTATTATATTATATGTCTTGGCTTTCATAATGGATATGATTTATTTGGTGGTTTCGTAACTTGAGTTCTCACCGTTGCCGAAGGCGGGATTCTGCTGGAGGTTCTTGTTGACCTGCAACTCGTTCTTGTTATACGGCCAGAAGATGGCGTCGATACGCTTCAGCTTGTTCTGTGAGGCCGATCCGGCGCTACCCGTCGACTTCTTCGAAGCCTGTGAGGTGAGGTAGCTGGTGTTGCCATCACGAAGTGAGCGACGCACGAGGTCGTACCAACGCTTGCCCTCGAAGAGGAGCTCGCGATGACGCTCGTCCATGACGAGGTCGGCCATAAGGCTCTTGCTGGCATACGAAGCGTAGTTGATGTCGGTCTTCGTGGTTGAGCAATTTGAACGCTTGTTAATAACGTTCACGATGTTGTAAGCCTCATGGAGCAACGAGTCGTTGACGGTCTTGCCAGCGGCGGTGGTGTCATCGTTGTTCACCAGTTGCACGAGGGCCTCAGCCTTCATGAGCATAACATCGGTCAGACGATAGAGAATCCAATTGGCGTGGCAGTAGTTGGGTGCCCAGTGTGAGCCATAGCTTACTGTTCCCTTCGACGTAGCGCTTGTGGGAGGAGTAACCATGACCATACCTGTTCCCTGGGTGTACTTGCCAATACCATAAGAGGTAGCTCCAAGTGCCTCAAGGCTCGTGTAGTAACGTGTGTCGTACTTGGTGAGGAACACCGTGGGATTGTCCTTGGTGAAGTCGTCGCCAAGATAGTCGGAAGGCTTGACAAGACCGGGGAAGGTCTCGCTGTTGCCGTAGTTGCTGCTCACGGCACCATTGGCCAACTGGCTATTGTCGTTCATGTAGATAAGTTCGAAGATGCTCTCACGGCTGTTACCGTCGCCGAAGATCGAGTTGAATGCCATTCCGTAAGTAGAGCCCAGACGATCGGAGATGAGCGGATAGCCATCTTGCATCTGTTCGTCCTCGCTCACCGAGCCACCCTTCTTGTCGAGCTCGTTCTGGTAGTCTTGTGTCATGGCGTTGATCACCTTGTCGGCGTAGGCCACAGCGTTCTGATAGTCCTTCTTCCAAAGATACATCTCGCTCAGCATGGCATAAATGGCGTTCTGTGTGATGCGTCCGCGCTGAGAGTAGCGGTTGGTCTGCGGATACTTGCGCACCGCATTGCCCTTCACACTCTCCAAATCGACGATGAGCGAATCGAGCACATCGTTGAACGGTGTAGCAGGAAGATCCATCTTCTGCGTGTCGTCGAGGTACGGCTGCTTCGTGAATGGCACGTTGCGGAACGTACGGATGAGGTAGAAGTAGCAGAGATCGCGCAGGGCCGACATCTCAGCCACTGTGGCGCGCAACTCGCTCTGCGTGTAGTTGGGGTCTTTCTTAGCCACGGTCGGTGCGTAATAGATAACCGTGTTACAGTCGTTGATAACCTTGTAGATGCAGGTCCAATCGGTGAATCCGTTAGAGGCGTTGATGTTCTCCTTCAGGATGTTAGAGAGGTCCTGGTTGTTGTCGATGTTGGTACCGCCCTGGATGTTGTCGGAACGGAACTCACCCCAACACATCAGACGCGAGATGCAAGCCTGCGACTGCAGGGCGCTGTAGCATCCGTTGACGACGTTGTCTACGTCGTTCTTCTCGTTCCAAAACTTCTCCAGGGTGATATCGTTGAGCGGATCCACCTCAAGGAAGTCGGAACAGGATGTCATGGCGAGGGCAAGAATGGCTACCCAAGCCTTGCTCCATATATGATGAAATGTTTTATTCATAAGATTGTTCGTTAGGATCATTAACCTTTGTTTGATCGTAAATCTTTGTTTTGTCGCCTGCACTGATTAGAAGTCGACGGTGATACCGAGCGTGTACGAACGCGAGCGCGGTGTCTGTCCGCTGTCGGTGGCTGCGCCATAACTTCCATAGCCAATCTCCGGGTCTACACCCGTGTACTTGGTCAGGATGAAGAGATTGTTGGCGCTGACGTAGAAGCGCAAGCCCTTGAGTCCGAGCGTCTGGAGCATCTTCTTCTTGAAACCGTAGGACAACTGCAGGTAGTTGAGACGGAGGAATGATCCCGACTCCACAAAGCGGTCGCTGATAAGCGTATTATAGTTAGAGGTGGCACCATACATGGCGCGTGGGATGGTGGTAACGTCGCCTTCCTTACGCCAACGGTAGTTCACGGCCTCGCTCTGGTTGTTGTTGTTGGTCATGGCCTCAGCGTCGAGACGTGCGAGGTTCAGGATCTTGTTGCCCACACGATAGGTGAACTGCGTGTTGAGCTTCCAACCATTGTAATTGAAGGTGAAACCAAATCCACCGGTCAACTTCGGCAGTGATGAACCGAGGTAAACGATATCGAGCGCATTGATGTTACCATCGTTGTTCACATCCTCATACATGGCGTCGCCACCCTTGAACTTATAGGGATTGCCCGAAGCCAGGTTCGAATAGTTGTAAACCATCTGGATGGGGTCGCCAGCGT
Source organism: Hallella sp. (assembly GCF_037460745.1). NCBI lineage: Bacteria > Pseudomonadati > Bacteroidota > Bacteroidia > Bacteroidales > Prevotellaceae > Hallella > Hallella sp. The sequence continues at coordinate 22,213 of NZ_JAXVAE010000177.1, forward strand.
CGTCGAGAATCACCTTACCCTCGGCGTTGCGTGCCACAGGTGCGGTGTGACCGGCGGCGTCGAATGCCTGGCGCTCCTCAGCCGACATATTCTTATAGGTCTCATACTGATACTCGTATACGCCCTTGTAACGGAAGCCGTAGATAGCGCCGAAGGGGTTACCGATCTGCACGCGCTGCAGCACCTCACGGTTGGCGTAGTTGAACTCGCTGTTGAGCGACTTCAGCACCGACTCGTCCATGGTAAGGATCTCGTTGCGGTTGTTACCGAATGAGGCGTTGATGTCCATATAGAACTTGCCGGCCTCGATGAGGCGATTGGTGTCGATGTTAAACTCCCAACCCGTGTTGCGCATTGAGCCAACGTTACCTGTGGCCAATGTGGCGTAACCTGAGTTAGAGGGGATGCGGATGTTCGACATCAACATATCCTTTGTGGTCGACTGATACCAGTCGAGCATGAGGTTCAGCTTGTCGTTAAAGAAGTGGACGTCCATACCCACGTCGTAGGTAGAAACGGTCTCCCAGCGCAGGTCGGTCAGACGGATGTTGAGCGGAGTCATGGCGCTGTTACCAATGTAGCCGCTTGTGGTGCCATAGCGACTCTTATAGAGGTAGTCGCTGCCGGGCTGGTTACCCACACGTCCCCAGCTGGGACGGATGCTGAGCATAGAGAGCCACTTGCGTGCGTTTTCCATCCAAGGCTCGTCGATGATGTTCCAACGGAGTGAAACAGCGGGGAAATAGCCCCATCGACGATCGGGACCAAACTTGGTGGTACCGTCCATACGGAGAGAGAAGTCGGCCATGTAACGGCCCTTGTAAGCATAGTGGGTAGAGAACGTGTAGTACATCGAGCGCCACTGGCTGTAGCCTGAGGTAAGACCGCGCGTCACACCACCACCTGCGTCGGGCGAGGTGATGCCACCCGAGGGCAACATGTTAGAATCGGTTCCCTGGTTGTTAGAGCTACCAGAGGTAAGCTCAAAGCGGCCCATCATCATCAACGAGTGATCCTTGTTGGTGAAATGGGGAATGAGGGTCAACGTGTGCTTGGTGTTGAAGGCCACACTCTTTCTTGAACCTGTGTATGCGGGATTCACACCGCTGTTCCAAGCCACGGTGGTCAGTTCCTGGGGATAGAACTTATCCACATACTCGTTGAAGATGTTCATGTAGACGCGGCCCTGATAATCGAGGCGCCAGCTCTCATCGTCGAGACCGAGGAGCTTGTAGTCCATTTGGAACTCAGGCGTGATGTCGTAGGTGCGCTGGTCGTTCTTGGCCAGGTTGGCCGAGGCCACAGGGTTGACTAGGCGCTTCTGGTCGTCGTTGAACACCGACGAGGCGCTCTGCAGCATCTCATAATAGGTGCTTGTGTTGCGTCCATAGGCATCCTGCTCGTAGATGCTCATGTTAGGCATCTTGCGGTTGGCGATAGAGAGGAGGTCGTCGTAGTTGCGCTTGTTCTTGGTGTAGGTCAGCGAGAAGTTGGTGGCAATCTTGATGCGATCGCTCACATAGTAGTCGAGGGCCACACGTGTAGAGAAGCGGTTGAGCTTCTGCTGGATGACCGAACCGGTCTCATTGTCGAAACCGCCAGAGATACGGAACGTAGCCTTCTCACCACCACCGGTGATGGAGAGGAAGTGGTTCTGACGCAGACCGATCTGCGTGACGGCGTCGCGCCAGTCGGTGTTGTTGTTATACTGCTCATACTCCGAGAACGTGGGGTCGTAGTTGAGCTCACGGATGTTGGCCGTACCATCGTTCTGCTGCGGGTTGAAGTATGCCTCCTTGAGCAACATGGTGTAGTCGTCACCGTTGAGGAGCTTGTAACCCTTTGGCTGATAGGTTCCTGTGAGGCGGAGCGAATAGCTCACGCGGGGCTTACCCTTGCTACCACGCTTGGTGACGAGCTGAATAACACCGTTGGCACCCTGCGAACCATAGATGGCTGTTGCGGCGGCGTCTTTCAGTACGGTGATCGACTCGATATCCTCGGGGTTGATGTTGAGGAGCTGTGCAAACTGCTCGTCGTTGGCCGAGTTGACATCGAAGTTGCTCATGTCAACGTTCCACGTGTTTCCGTTGACCACAATGAGAGGGTTGGATGAGGTGAGCGACGACACGGTCGACGCACCACGCAGGCGCATGGTGGTTCCGGCGCCGAGGTTACCGCTTACCGACACGATGTCGAGACCGGCGATACGTCCCTGCAGGGCCTCGTCGATGGTGTTCATGCCAAGTCCCTCAAACTCCTTGGTCGAGATGGTCTGTGTAGAATAAGAGATTTCTCGCTCCGGGATGGCGAGTCCACCACCCGAGAGGCGCTTCTTTGCCACGACGGTCACCTCCTTCAAGGTGTTCTGGTTCTTCAGCGTTACGTTGATCTCGTCGCTGGTGAAAGGCAGCGTCTGTGCCAATGTTCCCACGAAGCTGATGCGCAACTTGTTCTTGGTGGGGTTGCTCACCTTCATGGAGTAGTTTCCGTTGACATCGGTCGTCGTCGACTCGATGATACGCCCTGTGGCGTCGATTTCGCAGACGGCGGCACCCATGACCGGTCCAAACTCATCAAGGACGGAACCGTGTACCGATGTGATCTGCTGGGCTGATGCCTGCATAGAAACAATGCAGAGCAGTGTCAGCATGATATATTTTAAGTAGTGTTTCATGGCTTATCTCCTCCTTGCTTTAGCGTGGTTGTGTCGTTTGGCTGCGGTTGTTGTCAGTCCGATAACCTCACGCCAGGGCTTGAGCTGGTCGTGATCGTAGAAGAGCGGTCCGTCGATCTGGTGCACCACAACGTCTGAGGCCTGGTAGATCTGGTTGGTCATTACCCTGTCGCGGTTCTGCAGCCAGTACTCGCGTCCGATGATGTTGTAGAGTCCGTCGGTCTTCACCACGTTGCGCTTGTTGCCCAACTGGTCCTCGACGGTCATCTTGGCGTCGTTGGCGTTGACAGTGATGGAGAAGTAGCGCTTGTTGGCGGGATTGATCTTCGACGACTCGTAACGCACGTTGTGCTGCGGTGTTCCACCAATGAAGACGCTGTTGTCCTGGATGTGGTAGCGCAGGAAGTTGTTAATGATGTTGGTCAGTGTGGTCTGCGCTGTCTGCAGGGCCTTGCGGTCGCCGCCGAAATCGTCGGCCGTCAGGGCGTCCACATCTTCCCATGTGGGCATGTAACCCTCGTCGATGAGCTTCTGCACGGTAGCATTGGCAGGCACGTAGACGGTGTAGTTGTAGTTGTCGAACACGTTGATGTTGCGCTCACCGGTCACGGCGTCATACTGTCCGAGCGTACGTGTGGCGAGGAGCGACGAACCACGGAGCAGCGAGGCGAACACGCTGAAGTTGTCGTAGTCGTTGAGGATGCTGAACGTGCTGCGCTGGCTGGAGAGGGGCATTGCGTTCTCCACGACGTATGCCTTACCGTTACCGGCGGCACTCTGGTCGTAGATCTGCGACACCACCACATGGGTACCGGTCTCCTGCTGGAGGGCACCGTTGACGGTCATCTGACCAACCTTGCCGGCGTGGCGCACGATGATGGGCGAACCACCCTTTGTCTTATAATAGGTGTGGCCGTCCTCCACATTGCCCACAACGATGAGGTTGTCGATAAGGTCCTCCAAGCGGTCCTTCACCTGGTCTGCGTTGGTCACCGAGTCTTTCGAAGCCTCGTCGACGACTCCTGTGGCCAGGTCGTAGTCGTAGCGGTTGGCCACCACGGTCTTGCGCTGGTTGTTGTAGGTGAAACGATAGAGCTTGGTGCGGTTCGTTCCGTATGAGCACGGGTCCACATAGGTCAGCATGGCCTTGTTGGTGGGGATAACGAGGCTGTAGTATGAGTCCATGGAGTTGAGGTAGGGCTCAAAGTTGAGGTTGTCGATACCCCAGTAGATAACGCTCATGATGCCGTCGGCTCCATTGGAGTTGATCAGTGCGGGGAAGCTCACCGAGCGATAATCGGCAGGCGTATACACCTTATTTAATAAATAGACCACACCGTTACAGCCCATGAAGCAACTGTCCACATCGGCAGCGGTCAGGCCAAGGCTCACCTTGGTGGTGTTGTCCACGATATTCTTGAACTTCGAGGGCACGGTCTCCGAGAACGTGTTGATCATGTTGATGTTCATGAGCTTCACGAGCACGTTCATAGGCACCTTGTCCCATGAGCCATACATATCCTGCAGCACCTTGCCATCGGCGTTCCACCAGGTGTTGAAGGCCTTGTCGGAAGGCACGAGCATGGCTCCAGCGTCATAGTGGAGGTCGTAGCCCGAGGTGTTGCTGTAGATGTATTGGTTCCATGTGGGGTCGTAGAGCAACTTGGCGTCGACGGCCTGTCCATCGGGATCATTGGCCAGTTCGCCCGAGGTTGCCGCGCCGTAGTTGCCTGTGTTGGCGGTCGATGCGAAGTGGCGCAACACAAACACGGAGTCGGTGTTGTTATACAAACGGTTGTACTCCTTGGTGGCGGCATCGTCATAATAAGGTGCCGAGAAGCGCCCCAACAGGTAGTTGAAGGTCTTCATGTTGGCGTGCGAGGCCACAATGTCGGCCATGTTGTCGGCAGAGGTCATCACGCCTTCCACCTTATGTATATAACCGTTCTTGCAGGTGATGTCGCGATCCACGATTTTCTTTCCGTTCACCCACGCGTCGCTGACAGAGTTCGACTCGCCATTGGTGAGTGTGGCCAGGTCGCTGTCGGTAATCTTGTTGTGCTTCATGTAGGCGGGCAGGAAGTGGATCATGGGCTTCGACGTGTTGTCGCGAAGCAGCACGATGCCGTTCTTGTGATCCTTGTACTTCTGCCAGTAGGCGGTGTTGGGCATCTGGTTGGGATAGATGCGTGCCACCGAGTCGAACACCGACACGGCCGACTCACGGCGCATGCACATGCCCTCCTCGGGTGGGTTGCCGCTAACGTTGCTCAACAACTCGATGAGGTAGGCGTTGTTGACCATCGAGGAGTTGAAGATAAGCTTCTTCTGGGCCTGCGTGAGGTCCTCATACTTCTTCACTCCCCAACTGTTGGTTTGGAACCATTGGTTGAAGGCATCGTCGTCGGCAGCAAACAGGGTCTTACTACCAGTTTGGCTGAGCACGGCGGTCTGTCCGAGGTCGTCGATGAGTCGCAACGTGTACGAGTAGTTGCCCTCTTCCTTGAGCTGGTCATAGATGGAGTTGCCCAACCATGACGGCTGCCCGGTGAGGACATCCTTGTCGCACGACTGCAACATCGTGGCTCCGGCTGCCATCAACAGGGCTGTGGCGGCCGTCAGTGCCTTGCGCGTGGATTTTAGATGTTTCATTGTAGATATTTTAGGAATTTGTTTTATTCGTAGATGCGGTTTTAAGCGTAGATGCCACAAAAATGGCTTTAGTTCAATTGCAAAGATATATTAAAAGGATGATTCCACCAAGTGAATTTTAATAAAAATGGTTTTTTAACACTTAAACTTTGTTTCGACCTGAAAACGTCTGCAAAAATCGTCCAAAGGATGCAAATATAGTCGTTTTACCAGTTTTTTCGATGTATTTGCTTGTTATCCGCCACGATTTTCACTACATTTGCGGTGTCGATTGGCCAACCAATGATGGCCGGCGCCCAAGAAGCGCCATGAGCGACAGCAAAAACTACAAGGTGAAAACCAGAGACTAAAACCCAAATATCCTAAAAAAGCAAAACTAAACAATTTAATAACTATCACTTAAAAAAAGCACTGCTTATGAAAATGTCTACTTCTATCAGACAGCTTCTTTTAGTCGTGATGTGCCTCTTTGGCCTCAACGCCAGCGCACAGTTCTCGGCTACGCTGAAGCAAGGTTCGACGAACGACTATTCGAACGTCGGCGCACAGTTTAAGTTGACAGACGTGGCCGAGGCTCTCGGCACCGACACCGCAACCCTCGTGGCCCAACTGTCAGACATAAAAAACTCGAAGGTGTTTGCCGTGATGGACTCCACAGGCACCGTCACAGACTACACTGGCAATCCCGGTGAGTTCTGGCTCTCCACCACAGGTCAGGTTTGCAAGTATCCCAATGGCGCATGGTTCGTTGGCCAAAACTTCGACGAGGAGAACAACATCTTCAACGTCTATGCGGGTCAGTATCCAAACTATTTTAAGGCCTCCGACACACTTCAGGTGAAGGCCGCCCTCATCCTCGGCGACAAGACAGCCACCTTCGACATCACCTATCAGGTGTATGTCCCCACGGCTCCTGAGGCCGAGTTGGCTATCTCGAAGCTGCAGTTGGTTGGCGAGTCGAGCGTAGCCATCGAGCAATATCCGCGCTCGGGCTTCGACACCGACAAAGTATATGTGAAACTCACCGACATTGCCGACAAACTGGGTTGCGGCAAGGAGGATTTCTCATACCTTATCAACAAGATTGCTTACATGCCCCGTCTCGACGCCACCTATGGCACCATGAGCGACTCCCTGACACTCTACACCACCAACGATGGTTGGACCAAACGCGCCTTGAGCGCTCAGGGCGATGCCCTGTGGGCTTGCGGCAACACAGGCTACGCCGCCGACGACAACCTCTATCTGCAGCAGTTGGCATACAACCAGGACAACGACACATTGAGCTGCACCATCGGCCAGTATCCCAACTCCCTGAAAGTGGGCGACAAGCCTTACATCGACATCTACTTCGTCTATGGCTCTAAGGCATACAAGGTTACTTATACGGTCAACATCATCGAGGCTCCTTTCAACAGCATTGAAGACATGACCAAGGTGGGCGAAACCACCATCACCCTGAAGCAGGAGGCAAGAACCGACTACACTGCCGACCCCATCACCATTGACATGGAGACCATTAAGGCCGCGCTCGGCGTAGAGGCCAACAGCATCAGCATGCAGGCCATGGACAGCAACGGCAGCCTCTCATCAACAAGCACCGCCAACAATGGTGGCTATTGGCTCACACAGACTGGAGTCATCACTGGCTATGGCCCCACCGCCTACTGGTTTGTCGAGCCCGCCACAAACGGCGACTATGGCACACTCAATGTAGGTCAGTATCCCAAAAACGCCCATGTTGGCGACACAGCTCGCGTAGCACTCTACTTCGTGGCTGGCGAAAAGTATTACCTCGTCAACGTGGAGCTGGCCATCGTACCGATGGAAGTGAATCAGAACTACGTGAGCAAGCTCAACAGAACCCTCAACATCCAGGCCCTGCCTGGCAAGTATGAATGGTCGACCTACGAGTGCAGCATTTCGCTCGACGACATCAACGCCGCCATCGGCACCACCTCTCCCACGCTCTACGCCCTGATCTCCGACACACTGCGCAAGGCCAATCCAGACTCCTACCCCGAGACCATGATTTACACGAAGCAGTACAACATGAACCCGACACCGGGCTTCTGGGTCGACAAGGACGGAAAATCACGCGGTTGGGTGTCTGACGAGCAGTCACCTTGGGGTATGTACATCAAGACCGAGAACAACAAGGTGAATTTCTACGCCATGCAGTTTGACGCTGATCCCGCCGGAACAGCTTACTCTGGTCAGTTCTTCCTCGTCAACGAGAGCAACAATGAGATGGTGACCGTTACGCTCAACTATCAGGTTGTGAGCAAGATCGAGAACATCACAGTGGTTGGCACCACCGACATCATGTTGCCTGTAGGCGACATTGACCAGGAGGTCGATTACGACTTCGCCCCTGTGGCCGAGGCTCTTGGCACCGATGTCAACACGCTGTTCGCCAACTATCCGCTCGTGGGCATGACAGCCAGCGGCATCTACAGCGACGGTGTGGATCCCGTCAACGCAGGTCTGATGTTCGACAAGAGCGGCGCATGCAACAACGAAGGTGGCATATTCGGCCTCAACATCTCTGAGGACTACACGAAGTTCATCACCTTCGCCAACAACTACGAGGAACTGGGCGAGAACTTCTCTATCCCCGCCACCATCGGCTTCAAGGTGACCGACGAGAACGAGCAGACCAAGCTCTATGTTGTCAACATCACCTTCATGTCACCCGACGCTTACACCACAGGCGTGAACAGCATCAAGGTGAACACCAAGAACGACGGCAAGATCTACGACCTCAGCGGCCGCCAGATCAGCAAGCCCGCTCACGGCCTCTACATCATGAACGGCAAGAAGTATATGGTGAAGTAAAAACAAACGACCAATATACGGCGAGCGGTTTTCCGCTCGCCAATAACTAAGAAAACGCCCCCGCGAACAACCGTGTTCGCGGGGGCGTTTTAGCTTACTACTGTGTTTTCAGCGCATTTCTTACTGGCACACGCTCTCCTCGATGGCCCTGTTGCCATTGAGGAAGGCGTTGGCGGGCATGCGTTTCTTGCCAGCCATCTGCACCTCCTTGAGCTCCAACCACTCGTCGGCGGTGGCCACGAGTAAGCGGTGGCCGCTCACGCTGATGGTGCCGGGCGCCTCCTGGGTGGCCTCGCCAGTCTTGGCGGCGCCATACACCTTGAGCACCGCGCCATTGGGCGCGAGCGTGGTCCATGAGCCGGGATAGGGCGACAGGCCGCGCACAAAATCGTAGACGCGCTTAGCGGGCTGGTTCCACGCTATCTGGCAGGTCTCCTTAAAGATCTTAGGGGCGGGCTTCAGCTCCGTGCCCTCGGCCAACGGTGCCTGGTCCATCGACGGCACCTCACCATTGCCCTGGAGCATGGCGTCGACGGTTTCAACGGCGGCATCGGCGCCCAGGGCCATCAGCCCATCGTAAACATACTCCACGTTGGCGTCGTCGGGGATGGCAAACGTCTTGCTGAGAATGATGCGACCGGTGTCGATGTCCTTGTCCAGGAAGAAGGTGGTTACGCCGGTCTCGGTCTCACCGTTGATGACGGCCCAGTTGATGGGGGCGGCACCACGATACTGGGGCAGCAGGGCGGCATGCACGTTGAACGTGCCAAAGCGGGGCATCGACCACACCACCTCGGGCAACATGCGGAACGCCACAACCACCTGCAAATCGGCGTGATAGCTCTCGAGCTCGGCCAGGAAGTCGGGGTCTTTCATCTTCACGGGCTGCAACACGGGCAGGTTGTGGGCCAGGGCATACTGCTTCACCTCACTGGGCTGCAGATGGTCTTGGTGACGACCTACGGGTTTGTCGGGCTGCGTAACCACAGCCACCACGTTATAGCCGCCTTCCACCAGGCGGCTCAGAGTGCCCACGGCAAACTCGGGGGTACCCATGAAGATGATTCTCAAGTCTTTCTTATCCATTGTTTTCTATGTGTTACAGGGTCATTCTCTCGGTCGAAAGGCAGCATGGCTGTGCCTTTCGACCTGCAAATTTCGGGTATTTTTCGCACTCCCACAAATTTTAAGGCCACGAACAGGCACCATTTTCGCCACTTTAACGAAAAGTATAGGCTTTGTAACCCTTTATCTCGTAAATAATTCATACCTTTGCACCGTTGATCCTATGGGCACGAAGCGATCCAAGCGACAACAAGGCCATTAGGAGCAGCACATTTATTCATCCATAATGACACAACGACATGGAACAACAGTTTAAGCGCAACATCATGATTACCGGCGGCGCCGGATTCATCGGCTCACACGTAGTGCGCCTCTTCGTCAACAAATACCCCGACTACCACATCATCAACGTCGACAAGTTGACTTACGCTGGCAACCTCGCCAACCTGAAGGACATTGAGAACCAACCCAACTACACCTTCGTGAAGGCCGACATCTGCGACTTCGACACCATGCGTCAGCTCATGGAGCAGCACCACATCGACGGCATCATCCACCTCGCCGCCGAGAGCCACGTGGACCGTTCCATCCGCGACCCCTTCACCTTCGCTCACACCAACGTGATGGGTACCTTGTCGCTCCTGCAGGCCGCCAAGACCACTTGGGAGGCGCTGCCTGAGGGTTACGAGGGCAAGCGCTTCTACCACATATCGACCGACGAGGTGTATGGCGCCTTGGAGCTCACCGACCCCGAGGGCATCGAGAGCCCGTTCACCACAAAGGCGTCATCGGAGCACCACCACGCCTACGGAAGCAAGTTCTTCACGGAGGACCTGAAGTATCAGCCCCACAGTCCCTACTCGGCCTCAAAAGCATCGAGCGACCATTTTGTGCGCGCCTTCCACGACACCTACGGCATGCCGACCATCGTTACCAACTGCTCGAACAACTATGGTCCTTACCAGTTCCCAGAGAAGCTCATTCCGCTCTTTATCAACAACATACGCCACCGCAAGCCGTTGCCCGTCTACGGCGAGGGCCTCAACGTGCGCGACTGGCTCTATGTGGTAGACCACGCACGCGCCATCGATCTCATCTTCCATGAGGGCAAGGTGGCCGACACCTACAATATCGGTGGTTTCAACGAGTGGAAGAACATCGACATCGTGAAGGTGCTCATCAACACCACCGACCGCCTGCTCGGGCGCGCCGAGGGCGAGGACATGAACCTCATCACACACGTCACCGACCGCAAGGGCCACGACATGCGCTACGCCATCGACAGCCGCAAGCTCCAGCGTGAGCTCGGATGGGAGCCCAGCCTGCAGTTTGAGGAGGGCATCGAGAAGACCGTTCGCTGGTATCTCGACAACCAAGACTGGCTCGACAACGTTACCTCGGGCAACTACCAGCGCTACTACGAGGAAATGTACAGCAAGCGATAAGCTGCCGTCTCCGCCTTCACACCAACACAACTCACTTGCCTATGAAGACCTTGAGATTCCTTAATGACATGGTTCACTTTGAGCAGCCCATCGAATTGGCACCTGCTGGTTTGGAGGGAACGGAAAACGATGACAAGCCTTATCTCGAAGGCTATTGTCTCCTGCCTTACCATGAGGATGCCATCACGGCCCGGGCGCTTATCCACGCCCAGGCCAAAGGGGAGCTCTGCTACCCACAGCCTGGCCAACGCAAGCAAATGTTTGGCTTGCCTGCCAGTTTTAACGAGTATGACACCAAGGCTTTTAGCCAAAGTGCCAACGGTCTTTATTTCAAGTGGGTGAAGGAGAGTATGAAGTCCATGGCCAACCATTACCAATACGTCAAGCAGGCTTACGTGCTGATAAACAATACCCCTTTGTTCTTCACGCTCTACCTGCTGGTGCCCGAACAAACGAAGGACATCTCATGCATCGTGACGTTTGCAGACCAATTTTGGGACATAGACCAATGGGTCTTGCCTGGGGCCGAAAAATACAAGCGACAGTTCTTCTCGCGCAATGCCCCCTTGTTCCAGAAACTGGTCAATGCCTTCACACCGGGAGTGGACTTCACGTCAACGCAGTTTTTGGCTGTATCGGGAACATCAAGCTTCCTCAACATCCCCGTGATGCGCCAAGGGCAGTTGCTCACTGAATCGCCCTTCGGCAACCAATTTTATGAGGATGTCTTTGCCTTGGTAAACAACCTCATCAGTCAGTATAACCATGTGACAAGATATTTGTGGCCACTGCACATGGAAGCGGTCTATCTCAACAGCGACACCCCATCCCCCTGCAACTTCTTCACGCACGACCACATGTCCCACTACCTAACAGAGGTGAAGGATATTACAGATGACAATTTGCGTAACGACATCTTGTTTGAAGGGCAAGCCAGCCGACGGTTCTCGTTTTGGGGTGAAACGCCCCAGTACGACGAGAATGGACAGATACTTGAGCGTTTCTCTCTCATCAACACGGATTGGAGCGAAGAACTTTCATCATGGGCCAGGGTGCTGTATCTACATCAATGGGAGAATGGTTTGTGCGAAGTATCGGCCAAATTGGGAGACTACAACTTATCGCCCATCTTCAACCAATTCGACGAATATGAACTTGAGAAAGCCATGCCCCACTTCTACAAGGCCTGCTTCAACGGCAAAATGGGCCTCTTTGAGCAAGGGGCTATCGTGCAGACACCAAAAATGTTCTATTTCAGGTATGTCTACAAGCCCGACAAGAACACAGAGGAGGAACAAATTCTTCAAAAGATTGACAGCCTATGCATGAAAATACTCTTGGAGCTCACTAAGTTTAGCGACTACGTGGAGAAACGCAACGAGAAAGAGGGCGATAAGAAAGCCGAGGCAAACACCAACTCGCTAACCAAGATGATGCTGTTCCACGGACTGTCAAGCCTCTTCTCATAACTACAACTCCAGGAGTGTCCACATCAATAGGCAACGCCCATTGGTAGATCCCACAACAAACAATCCAACACCATGAACGACTTATTTGACTTTAACGATGACCACTTGGTGGACGACCTCCTACAAGACGACCTGTCAACACACGATGACTTCGACGTAACGGATAATCCCGACCTGCTCACGGCCACCCCTGAAGGCTCCAGTCTCATGACAATCGATGACAACCCTAACAGCCTTTTCGATGACGATGACAATGCTCTTGTGGCGACGCATCACCTTGCAGACGACCCCGTGTCGTTTGGTGGGAGCGCCGAGGACGCCCAAAAGCAGAAAGAGGACAACGAGTGGTACAGCAAACAGGCCGCCCACGCCTTTGAAGAAGAAAACTGGCATCTCAAAGAGGCGGAGAAAGCTGCGGAGAAGGGCGACTTTGCTGCTGCCAAGGACCACCGTAGCCGTGCAGAGTCATGGCATAGTACCGGAACCGACTACCAAAGTAAAATCAAGCCTGTCGGGTGACAGCGCCCCATGAGGAGGGCATCGAGAAGACCGTTCGCTGGTATCTCGACAACCAAGACTGGCTTGACAACGTAACCTCGGGCAACTACCAGCGCTACTACGAGGAAATGTACAGCAAGCGATAAGGAAAAGCCAAAGGCTGGGAGGCCGGGGCAACGCCCCCAAGGGCCGCCATGAGCATGGCTTTATAGGCAAAGATTTTTATGGGCATGATAGACTAATGGGGCAAGACGCCCAGCAAGCCTGTCATGCCCTTTATGCTTATCGGCTCAACCATAAACCCAAACATATTTAAAGGGAACGATATACCTGTTGGCAGTAAATACTAATAAAGTATGGATATACAAAAAAATGAGTAGTCATTGATTATTAGACTACTACTCTGTTTTTTTTGTAACCATTTGTGCCAACATTTATTATATTATTGCCTTTGCTTTTTTCAAGAAAAACAATTTTTTCGTCTCAAAAATTTTGTTTTATCATTTTTTTGTATATATTTGCCAAAAATAGATATTTATAATTATGAATTAGTACTGATGCGATAAAATCGCATAGTTATTAAAATTCATCAAATAAAGT
>NZ_JAXVAE010000178.1:0-12017 GCF_037460745.1 Hallella sp.
GCAGTATATTTCAATTATGGATTAAGGGTGCAGCGCTACCGCTGAATAGTTACCAGTTATCCCAAGGCCAACACCAGCGGATGCACCGCCGAAGCCTGTTCGTTGCAGGCCCATAAGGAGGAGTTGGCCGCCGCAGGTTACGAGATTATTGGTGTGAGCAAGGACAAGCAGGCTTTGCAGAAGAAGTTTGCCGACGCCCACGGCTTGCAGTTCCCCCTCATAGCCGATACCGACACCACCTTGTTGCAGGCGTTGGGATGTTGGGGAGAGAAGGTGACGTGCGGCCGCAAAACCATCGGCATCCTCCGCACCACCTATCTCGTCAACGAGGAAGGCGTTATTGAGAAGATCTTCACACCCAAGGAAATCAAGACGAAAATCCACGCCGAGCAAATCTTAAACGCCATCAAGGCGTAGGGGGAAGCGCATGACGTCTATGCCAACATCCCAGCCTTCTGCCACCTATCAGGTTTGGATAGGCGGCTCGTGCGACTATGGGCATAAGGAGCGTGCAGGAGGTGCCGCCGTGGTGATAGAAAGCGAAGGGCGCACCATCGGGCGTGAGGCGATTAGCGACTTGCATACCACCGAGTTTCGCATGATGCTCACCCTCATGGTAAAGGTGATGCGCCATCTGCCCGAAGCGTCCGACCTCCTCTTCCTGACCAACGCCGCTTACATCATGAACTTCGACAAGGTGCCGACGGCCAAGTCGGCCAATCCCGATTTGATACAACAATGCATTGAGGCGAAGGCCAGGCATCGTTCGGTTGCGGTCAAGATCGTGGCTTACCATAAGAGTAAACTGCTCATCGAGACGCACGCCATGGCAACCGAGGCCATGGCCCAAACGCGTAAGCGCTTTCATAGCGACCGCAAACGCATTACCCCCGAGCCATAGGCAATCCGTAAAAAAGCCATGTTGTGGAAGGCTTTTTCAGTTATTATGCTTACCTTTGCCTACACAAAAAAGCTATGCATTATGCCCTTATCCAACATAGAGAAGCATTATAACAAACATCCCGAGGACAAGCGCTTGTTGCGCCGTCATGGCATTGTTGAGTTTGAAACCACGTTGCACCATCTGCACCGTTTTCTGAAGCCGGGCGCGCGTGTGCTCGACATTGGCGCCGGAACGGGTCGCTACACATCCGCCCTCATGGCCGAGGGCTATGAGGTGAAGGCCGTGGAGCTGGTGCGTCGCAACATAGAGGTGTTCCTGAAGCGTGAACCTACGGCCGATGTGGTGCAAGGCGACGCGAGGAACATGCCGTTCTTGCCTACGGCGTGGGCCGACGTCACGTTGCTGCTCGGTCCGCTCTATCACCTGATAGGCGACGAGGAGAAGATCAAGGCCCTGAACGAGGCCAAGCGCGTAACGAAGCCTGGGGGCGTCATTTTTGTGGCCTACCTCATGAACGAATACAGCATCCTGTCGTATTGCTTCGACGAGGAACGCATAGGGGGCTTGTTGGAGCGAGGCGCTGTAGACAAGCATTTCCACATTCAGGCGCAACCTGACGAGCTTTACGACTATGTGCGCCTGGAGGATATCGACCGTCTCGACCAAGGCACCGGTCTGGAGCGGGTAACCATTTTCTCGCCCGATGGAGCGTCCGACTATATGCGCACGCGACTCAATCGCATGAGCGAAGAGACGTTCGCCCATTTCATAGAATACCAAAAGAGCATCTCCGAGCGTGCCGACCTGATAGGGGCGGGCAGCCATGTGGTGGATGTGGTAAGCGTTGTAGACAATGGCCCAAGTATGGATTAGCGCCGCCGGACTGTGCGGAGCGACGATCATCGGTAGTGTGCTGGGATTCCTTATCAAGGGCCTGTCGCACAAGTGGAACGACACAATACTGGGCTATTGTGCCGGCATCATGCTGGCCGCCGCTACCTTGGGCCTGATCGTTCCGGCCTTTGAGCAGGGCGAGCAATGGTGGTTGGTGGTGGCAGGTGTCATGGCGGGCGCGTTCTTCCTGAATGTGCTCGACCTGGTTACGCCCCATTTGCATCATATCACCGGACTCGACGCGGAAGAGCATCGCCATAACGCGTCGCTCAATAGAATCCTGTTGTTTGTCATGGCCATCGCCTTGCATAAATTGCCTGAGGGCATGGCCGCTGGTGTGAGCTTGAGCGATGTGGTGGCCACCAACTGGACCGTTAGCTTGGGCATCGCCATACAGAACGTGCCTGAGGGCATGGTGGTCATAGCCCCATTGCTGTTGGCCGGCGTGAAACCCATGCGCACCTTTGTCATATCGGTGGCCATCGGGTTGCTTGAGGTGGTTGGCGTGTGGCTGGGCTTTGCTCTGGGAAGCGCCTCGCAGGCGTTGCTGCCCGTGATGCTGGGCTTTGCCGGAGGGGCTATGCTCTATGTGACGAGCGACGAAATGATTCCCGAGACCCATGCGCATGGCTATCAGAAACAAGCCACCTACGCCCTGTTGTTAGGATTCATGAGTCTGGTGCTAATTGAAAAGTTCTTTGAATGACATCCCCACGAGGATGATCCATGCATACTATGAAACAAGATATTATCGAACGTATCAACCTGCTCGCTCAAGAAGGCGACCCTTTTCTCTTCGTCGTCAATTTCCAAGGTGATGATGCTTTTATCCAAAAATTGTCGGATATTGACCCACAGGAGTGTCTCTACGATTTTGAGGGCATGTCTAACGTGGGGCGACAGGTGGAGCCTCCCTTCCCCTCTGAGGTGCAATGGGAGGTCGACGCTCCCTCGTATGCGTCGTACGAGAAGAGCTTCGATATCGTGAAGAACAACATGTTGATGGGCAACAGCTATCTCGCCAACCTCACATGCAAGGTGCCTGTGAGGTGCAACCTATCGCTTCACGACATCTTTCTTCATGCCAAGGGAAAATACAAGTTGCTGCTCCGTGGGCACGAGGAGGAAAACCGCCATTTTGTTTGTTTCTCGCCCGAGACCTTCGTGAAGGTCAAGGGTGGGCGCGTCTATTCCTATCCCATGAAGGGAACGCTCGACGCCTCGTTGCCCCAGGCCGAGGAGGTGTTGATGGCCGACGCGAAGGAGGCGGCTGAACACGCCACCATCGTCGATCTCATACGCAACGACCTCAGTAGGGTGGCCGAGGATGTGCGCGTCGACAAGTACCGGTATGTGGATGTGCTCCATACCAATAAGGGCGACATCCTGCAAACAAGTTCCGAGATTAGTGGGCGCTTGTCTCGCAATTACCAAGCGCACATCGGCGATATGCTGGCCGCGCAACTACCTGCGGGCTCCATAACGGGAGCGCCCAAGAACAAGACGGTGGCCATTATCGAGGAGGCGGAAGGCTACGACCGCGGCTTCTATACCGGCATCATGGGCATCTACGACCGAGGAGAACTCAACTCCGCCGTCATGATACGCTTTGTGGAGCAGCACGGCGACGGGTTGTCGTTCAAGGCCGGAGGCGGCATCACCTCGAAGAGTGATTGCCGAAAGGAATACGACGAGGTTCTTCAAAAGATTTACCTGCCCTTCGAGTGAACGGGGTGGGGCATAAATATAATAAGGTGCATTCGATGTGCGCCATCGTAACGAACAATCCCAACTATGATGCAACAATTTGTGGAGACCATCAAGGTCAAGAATGGTAAGGCCTTGGCTCTCGCTTACCATCAGGCACGCATGGAGCGTACCATCGCCCATTTCTTTCCCGCGCTTGCCCTCACGGCCATGCCCCGTTTGGAAGAGTGGGTGGCGCCGAAGGCCGATATGGACCTTTTCAAGGCGCGTGTGGTGTATGGCGAAAAGGGTGTGGAGAAGGTAGAATATGCATCTTATGCCATGCGTCCAATTCGCTCATTGCGAGTGGTTTGCGACGATTCGATCGGTTATGACTATAAGAGCGTGGATCGGTCGGCGCTCAACGCCTTGGTGACGAAGCGTGGCAACTGCGATGAGATTGTCATCGTGAAGAATGGGATGGTAACCGATAGTTCTTACACCAACCTCGCTCTGTATGATGGCCATGAATGGTTGACGCCGCGCCGCCCCTTGCTCCTGGGCACCAAGCGGGCCTTCCTGCTCGACCAAGGATTGCTGAAGGAAGCCGACCTGACGCTTGCCGACCTGCGACGTGCGCAACGCGTGAGCCTCTTCAACGCCATGATCGACATGGGCGAACGTGTGGTTGAGGCCTGCGACATTGCCTTTGAATAGTACCCGGAATGCCATAATCGGTTATTGGGGTAATTATTTCCGAACTCGGGGTATAGGGTAATACGAACCAAGTGGGTATCTTTGCACCAAGAAAAACGAAAACAAGTATTCATCAACAAAACAACACAACCATGTATATAGAAAAAATTCAGTCGCCAGTCGACTTGAAAGGGCTGGACTTGAAGGCGCTTCAAGTGGTGGCCGACGAAACACGTCGGGCCGTGCTCAACCGCGTAAGCAAGCATGGTGGACACGTGGGACCTAACCTTGGCTTTGTGGAAGCTACCGTGGCGTTGCATTATGTGTTCAACGCGCCGAAAGATAAGTTGGTGTTCGATGTGAGCCACCAGAGTTATCCTCATAAGGTGTTGACGGGGCGTGCCTCGGGATTCTTGGGCGATGTAGATGACATGAACGCCATCTCGGGCTATTCGTCGCCTGCCGAATGCCCCGAGTACGACAATTTTGAGGTAGGCCATACCTCCACGTCCATCAGTCTGGCCACGGGCTTACAAAAGGCGCGTGATGTGAAGGGAACCGACGAGAACATCATCGCCATTATCGGCGACGGATCGCTCTCGGGTGGCGAGGCCTTCGAAGGTCTCTCGGAAGCCTCCGAACTGGGTACGGGCATCATCATCGTGGTGAACGACAACGAGATGTCGATAGCAGAGAATCATGGCGGCATCTACAAGAACTTACGTGCCCTTCGAGAGTCGGGGGGTACATGCGAGCACAACTGGTTTAAGGCTTGGGGCTTCGAATACAAGTATCTGGAGGAAGGCAACAATATAGAAAAACTCATAGAGGTGTTCCGAAGTGTTAAGGACACCGACAAGCCTACCGTGGTCCATATCCACACCGAGAAGGGACACGGCTACGCACCAGCCGTTAAGAACAAGGAAGCGTGGCATTGGGGATTGCCGTTTAACCTGGAGGATGGCAGTAGGCCGGTGAGGAATGCGGATGGTACGATGCCCGAGGTGGTGGCATGCGAGGATTATGCGGAGCTCTTCAGCGACTGGATGTTACGCGAGATGAAGCACGACAAGACGCTCATCGCCGTTACGGCAGGAACGCCCACAGCCGCAGGCTTTACGCCCGACAAGCGCAAGGAAGCAGGTAAGCAACACATTGACATGAGCATTGCCGAGGAGCAGGCGGTGGCCATGATCTCAGGAATGGCAAAGGGTGGATTGCATCCCGTGTGGACGGTTTACAGCACCTTTATTCAGCGCACCTACGACCAGATAGCGCAAGACCTTTGCATCAACGCCAATCCGGCGGTCATCAACGTAGTGGGAGGTGGCGTAAACTCGATGAACGACATCACCCACATCTGCCTCTTCGACATTCCGATGCTTTGCAGCATTCCGGGTCTCATCTATCTGGCACCCACCACCTGCGAGGAGTATTTTGCCATGATGCGTTGGGCTATCCAGCAAGACCAAAAGCCCATCGCCATTCGTACGCCAAGCAATGGGGTGGTTCACACCGCCGAGCCGGTTGATGCCGAATATGGTTACGCCCCGAAGTACAAGGTGATGCACCGAGGGTCGAAGGTGGCTATCATTGCCGCAGGATCGTTCTACCAGAAGGGAGAGAACGTGGTGCGTCTCTTGGCCGACAAGGGCGTTGACGCCACGCTCATCAATCCTCGCTATTTGAACGCCGTTGACGTCGACGTGCTTAACGCCTTGAAGGACGATCACCAACTGGTGGTGACGCTTGAGGATGGTTGCAAGGATGGTGGATTCGGAGAGCGCATCGCGTCTTATTATGGCACATCGCAGATGAAGGTGCTTGTGGGCGGCATCAAGAAGGGCCTCTACGACCGTTACGACGTGCACGAGTTGCTTACCAACAACCGTTTGCTCGATGAGCAAATCGTGGAAGATGTGTTGGGTATTGTGGACTGACGAAAGTGAGGCGCTTATGCAAGAGGTCTATTTCAATACCGTCCAAGAGTTCAACGATTTCTATCATCTTGATACGCTCCACCCGTTGGTGAGCGTGGTGCGCTTTGACAAGCCAAGGACATTGGAGGAGGTTACGTGCCATTATGGCCTCTATGCCCTGTTTCTCAAGGAGAACAAAGGATGCAAATTGTCGTATGGGCGCACCAAGTATGATTTCGATGAGATGACGGTTACAAGTTTCGCACCGGGTCAGGTAATCCACGTGGAGCCCAATCCTGATGTGTCGGTTCCTAAGTGGACAGCCATCGTGTTTCACCCCGACCTGCTCAGTCGCACCTCGTTGGGTAAGCGCATAGGCCGATATGAGTTTTTCGATTACACCTCCAACGAGGCGTTGCACCTTTCGTGTGGCGAGATTGACATATTCCGGGGTGTGCTCTCCATGATACAACAGGAGTTGAAACGAAGCATCGACAAGCACTCGCGTGAGTTGATCGTGAGCAACATAGAGTTGCTGTTGAACTATTGCCTGCGCTTCTACGACCGTCAGTTTATCACCCGCGAGGAGATCAACCATTCGGTGGTGAGGAAATTTACGATGTTGCTCGACCAATACATTGCCAACCAAGCCCAGCACGAAGGGTTTCCTTCGGTGGCTTTCTTTGCCGACAAATGTTGCTACTCTCCTAAGTATTTTGGCGAGTTGGTGAAGACCGAGACGGGACGGACGGCCAAGGACCTTATCAATGATCGTGTGCTACGGGCTGCCCAACAACTCCTTAACGACGAGACGCTAAGCGTTAAGATGGTGAGCCAACAGCTTGGCTTTGAGTATTCCCAACACTTTGTGAGGTTCTTCAAGGCCAAGACGGGACAGACGCCTTCTGAATATAGAAAGATCGTATAAGTGCCCAAGGATATGAAGAGGTTTGTTTTAACTATAATAATCATAACAATTTCAATGCAAGTTATGGCACAAAAGAAAATAGTACAGACAGCAGGACGCGCACAGTTGGGCGAGTTTGCCCCAGAGTTTGCTCATCTTAACGACGACATTCTTTTTGGTGAGGTGTGGAGCCGCAACGACCTTCTCTCGTTGCGCGACCGAAGTGTGGTGACCCTTACGTCACTCATCAGTCAGGGCATTACCGATAGTTCGCTGAAATATCATCTTCAGGCGGCCAAGAACAATGGCATTACCCGCACCGAGATAGCTGAGATAATAACCCACATCGCCTTCTATGCCGGATGGCCCAAGGCATGGGCTGCCTTCAATCTTGCCAAGGATGTGTGGGCGGATGAGGTGGCCCCGGAGGTCTCGGACGAAGCCAACCATCTGGCGTTTCCCATAGGAAGTCCAAATACGGCATACGCCAAATACTTCACGGGCAATAGCTATCTCGCCCCGTTGACTCCCAAAAATATTGGCGAAGGCGAGCAATCGGCTCTGCCTATGAGCAACGTGACCTTTGAGCCTGGATGCCGCAACCATTGGCATATACATCATGGCGCACGCCAAATGCTTATCTGTGTGTCGGGTAAGGGATGGTATCAGGAGTGGGGCAAGCCGGCCATTCCACTCAAGGCGGGCGATGTGGTCGATATTCCAGAAGGCGTGAAGCATTGGCATGGCGCACAAAAGGACTCATGGTTCCAGCATATCGCCACCCATGTGCAGGTGGAAAACACATGCCCTGGTTCGGCCCCCAACGAATGGTTGGAGCCTGTGAGCGAAGAGGAATATAACAAACTGTAAACTCGGAAAATCGATATGAAGAAAGTAATTGTTATCTCAACCAGCTTACGTGTTGGGTCGAATAGCGACATGCTCGCTGATCAGTTTGCGGAAGGTGCTCGCAAGGCGGGGCACGAAGTGGAGAAGATTTCGCTCGTTGGCAAGCAAATAGCGTTCTGCAAGGGATGCATGGCCTGCCAGAAACTGGGAAGGTGCGCCATCCCAGACGATGTTAACGACATCATGCAGAAGGTGCTTGGCGCTGATGTGGTTTGTTGGGCCACGCCCATCTACTACTATGAGATGAGCGGCCAGATGAAGGTGCTCATTGACCGCATGAACGCCATGTATCGTTTGGACTATCGGTTCCGCGATGTTTACATGCTCTCCACGGCTGCAGAGGACGAGCCAGAGGTGCCCCAACGCGCCGAGGCCGGCCTCACCGGATGGGTCGATTGCTACCCCAAGAGTCGCTTGGCGGCCACACTTTTCTGTGGAGGCGTAGATGGCCCGCGCGCCATTGCCGGCAACGGTAAGTTGCGGGAGGCATACGAGTTGGGCAAGAAAGTGTGAGGTCTTGATTGAAATTTCCTGCGAAAGAGAGTGGGATTCTCTGTTTTTATTTTTACCTTTGCCATGCGTCAAGAAACGGTTTGCGGGAGTGTTTGGTAGCGCTCGGCCGAAACCCTCTCTTGGCGCATGCAGGCTTTAGGGCCTTCAAGACCGATAAATCATCAACAGAGAACCCCAAGCAACCATGGACATAGAGCAAGTGAGGGCCTACACGCTGTCGCTATATGGCGTGACCGAAGACCAACCCTTTGGCGACGATAACATAACTTACCGCGTTGAGGGAAAGATATTTTTATGCCTTTGGTTAGGGGGAGGATTCCACTCCTTGAACGATAGCATGCCTCGCTTTGCTTGTAAGTTGGCTCCTGAGCGCAACGAAGCTTTGCGCGAGCAATACGAAACCGTCACTCCGGCGTTTCACTGGAATAAGAAACATTGGAGCGACATTTATTATGAGCAGCTCGACCCATGCCTGGTGAGGGCATGGATCAAGGAATCCTACGAGTTGATTATCAGCACATTGCCCAAGGCCAAGAGGGCAAAATACCTGTTGCAAGCATGACATGATCCGTATGGTCTCGACACTCGACCATGCTTTGGGGCCACGTGGTGAATATTAAAACATAACTCATGAAAGCATACACATACATAGAGAAAGGACGGTTTGCCATGACCGACAAGCCGAAACCCGTGATAGAGGAACCCACCGACGTCATTGTTCGCGTTACCTTGGGCAGTATCTGTACGAGCGATCTCCACATCAAGCATGGTAGTGTGCCCAGGGCGGTGCCCGGCATTACCGTTGGCCATGAGATGGTGGGCGTTGTAGAGGCTGTTGGGAGTGAGGTGAAAGGCATCAAGGAAGGCGATCGCGTCACCGTGAATGTGGAGACCTTCTGTGGCGAGTGCTTCTATTGCAAGCATGGATATGTGAACAACTGCACTTCGCCCCATGGCGGTTGGGCGTTGGGTTGTCGCATTGACGGTGGTCAGACGGAGTATGTTCGCGTGCCGTTGGCCACCCAAGGATTGAACCGCATTCCCGATAGCGTTACCGACGAGCAAGCCTTGTTTGTGGGCGATGTGCTGGCCACCGGTTTCTGGGCGGCCCGCATCAGCGAGATTACCGAGGACGACACGGTGCTCATCATCGGCGCGGGACCGACGGGCATCTGCACCTTGCTCTGCGCCATGCTGAAACACCCGAAGCGCATCATTGTTTGTGAGCGGTCGGAGGAACGTCGCGCATTCGTAAAGAAGCATTATCCCGAGGTGCTGCTCACCACACCTGAGGAGTGTCAGGCGTTTGTGGAAGCCCATAGCGACCATGGGGGCGCCGACCGCGTATTGGAGGTGGCGGGCGCCAACGCCACGTTCCAGTTGGCTTGGCAATGTGCGCGCCCCAACGCCATCGTCACCATTGTGGCCCTCTACGACGAACCGCAGGTGTTGCCCTTGCCCAACATGTATGGCAAGAACCTGACGTTCAAGACGGGTGGGGTGGACGGTTGCGATTGCGAGGAGGTGCTCCACCTCATTGAGCAGGGCAAGATCGACACCACACCGCTCATCACACATCGCTTCCCCCTCAGCAGGATAGAGGAAGCCTACCGCATCTTCGAGAACAAGGAGGACGGGGTTATCAAGATAGCTATTTATAATTAACTTCATACCGATGGCCTGGGCGCAATGGTGCGTTCAGGCCTATAGGTTTCATACTAACATCAATAAAGCATTATGTCAAATTCAGTAGAGAACCTCTATCGGCTCGACGGTAGAGTGCCGTTGGGCAAGGCTCTTCCCTTCGGCTTGCAACATGTGCTGGCCATGTTTGTCAGCAACATCACCCCCATCATGATCTTGGCGGCGGCCGTGGGGCTCGATAGCGCCATTAGCGCCGCACTTATCCAAAACTGTATGGTCATCGCCGGTATAGGAACCTTGGTGCAACTCTTCCCCGTGTGGCGTGTGGGTTCTCGCTTGCCTATCGTGATGGGCATCTCGTTTACGTTCCTTTCGCTCGCCATCAGCATCGCCGGCGCTTACGGCATGGGCACGCTCATCGGTGCGGTCATCGTGGGCGGATTGGTTGAGGGAACGCTCGGACTGTTTGTTAAGTATTGGATCAAGCTCATCCCTCATGTGGCGTCGGCCACGGTGGTTACGGCCATCGGATTCTCGCTCCTTCCCATTGGCGCCAACTCGTTTGCCGGTGGCCAAGGAGCAACCGACTTCGGCAGCATGAGCAATTGGATCGTGGGTAGCGTAACGCTTCTTGCCTGCTTGCTTTGCCAGGTGTTTGCCAAGGGCTTCCTGCGCTCGTTGTCGGTCCTCGTGGGTCTTGTGGTGGGCTATGTGCTCTCGTGCTTCATGGGTATGGTCGACTTCGGCGGCTTGTCGGGACAGTCGATCATTGCGCTCCCGCGCATCCTTCCTTTCACCCCCGAGTTTAACGTGGGTGCCATTCTCTCCGTTGTGGCCGTGTACCTCGTGTCGGCCACCGAGACCATTGGCGACACCTCAGCCCTTTGCAATAGCGCCCTCAAGCGCGACCCCGCGACCCGCGAGATGGGGTCGGCCATCTGCTGCGATGGTTTCGTCAGCTCCGTGTCGGGTTTGTTTGGTTGTACGCCCATTACCTCGTTTAGCCAAAATGTGGGTTTGGCGGCCATCTCGGGTGTGGTCAACCGCTTCACCATTGGCGTGGGAGCCGTGGTGATGATCATCGGTGGTGTGTTCCCCGTTATTGGCGCAGCCCTGACAACCATCCCTCAGGCCGTGCTCGGTGGTTGCACCATCATGATGTTTGGAAGCATCCTCTTTGCCGGTTTTGGCATGATGGCGCGCGCTGGCTTCTCGCAGCGCAACATGGTTATCGTGAGTCTCTCGCTCAGCATGGGTCTTGGCTTCACGCAAGCCACAGGCATGTTTGCCATCTTCCCCGAGATTGTGCGCACGGTGTTTGCTGAGAACTGCGTAGCCGTGGTGTTCCTCCTTGCCGTAGTGCTCAACCTTGTGCTGCCTAAGAAGGTGCAGGGCGAGATGTAGAATGGCATAGCCTTATGACCTACACTTATCAATATCCGAGGCCGGCGGTAACGGCCGATTGCGTGGTTATTACCACTGAGGAGGTGCCAAAGGTGCTGCTCATACAACGGGGCAATGAGCCCTATAAGGGACACTGGGCTTTCCCAGGTGGATTCATGAACATGGACGAGACCGCGGAGCAATGCGCCATTCGTGAGTTGGAGGAGGAGACGGGGCTCGTCGTTGAGCGGGTTCGACAGATTGGCGCCTACTCGAAGGTCGACCGTGACCCTCGGGGTCGCACCATTTCGGTGGCCTATCTGGCGATGGTTGCCAGTCAGATAACTGTGGCTGGGCACGACGATGCTGCTCAGGCGGCTTGGTTCCCTTTGACCGATCTGCCCGTGTTGGCCTTCGATCACCAGGACATTATGGCGGACGCCATCGCATTATATCATAAGGTGAACAGGTAGAGGATGGTGTTGCGCTTGTGGCAACACCAAGAGATTAAGGGGGTGTGTCAAAATTCACACCCTCTTTTAAAATATCACAAAGCCCGAAC